>CAJWZI010000309.1 GCA_913049615.1 uncultured Alphaproteobacteria bacterium
GGATTGGGGTGTAGAAACATTGGCCTGCGATCTGTTGGATCGTCAAGCAGTGGCCGAGCTACCAAAATTGCCCAACGTTATCTATATGGCAGGGCGGAAGTTTGGAACGGATGGCGATGAACCCTTCACCTGGGCTATGAACGTCTGCGTTCCGGCCCTAGTGGCTGAAGCCTTTTCCCAGTCCCGAATTGTTGCCTTTTCTACCCTATGCGTTTACCCCTTCACGGATGTCACAGGACCACTTTGCAAGGAAGATGCGGCGACCGTACCGATCGGAGAGTACGCCAATTCTTGCGTGGGGCGGGAGCGGATTTTTCAATATTTCTCTGGCCGCTATAACACGCCCGGCCGTATGATCCGCCTGAACTATGCCATCGACCTACGTTATGGCGTGCTCTTCGACATTGCCAACTGGGTCTATACTGGCCGGCCCATAGACCTACGCGCCGGTCATGTCAACGTCATCTGGCAAGGCGACGTGAATGCGCAGGTAATCCGAGCTTTACGTCATTGCGAGGTGCCTAGCCGCCCCTTGAACATGGGCGGTCCGGAACAAGCCAGTGTGCGAAACCTGGCGACCGAATTCGGCCGGCGCTTCGGCCTGGAGCCTCAATTTGTCAATCAAGAAAGCGGCATCGGCTGGCATAATGACACGTCATTGGCCGCCAAGATTTTTGGTTATCCTGAGGTGCCCTTAATGCGAATGATAGATTGGACGGTTGACTGGATTGAAAGGGACCAACCACATTATAATCTACCGACCCATTTCGAAGAACGCGGCGGATCGTTCTAGGTTTCATTACAAGCTGCCAAAGGAGGCAAGCCATGAGTATATTTCATGATCGACCCCTGGACGGCGTAATTCCGGCCACCTTACTGGCTTTCGACATCGACTACGAAATCAACGAGGCCGCATCTCGCCGCCATTTGCGCGACGTGGCCGCCACTGAGGGTCTTAGTGCCATAACCGTGAACGGTCATGCCTCGGAGGTGCATGCATGCACCTTTGACGAACAGAAACGCATCCTAGATTTCAGTCAGGATGAACTTGGTGGCCGTTTGCCTTTAATTAATGGCATCTATGCCGATGGTAGCAAACAGGCTGCAGACCTAGCTCGTATGGCTGAGGCCAGCGGAGCACAGGCCTTGCTGGTGTTCCCACCCAACAGCATGATTATGGGCGGTCAATTGCGCCCAGAAATGGCTTTGGCCCATTTCAATACCATCGCCGATGCCACAGACCTACCCTTGATCGCATTTCAATACCCCCAGGCCAGTGGCCAGGGATACCCCTTCGATACGCTATTGCGAATGATCGAGGAGGTGCCCACCATCAAGGCCATTAAGGATTGGTCCAACGATGCCATGTTGCATGAAAAACATATTCGCGCCCTGCAATCTGGTGCGATGGGCAGAGCCATCTCTGTCTTGACCACCCATTCATCATGGTTGATGGCGTCCTTGAGCATGGGAGCCAATGGTCTTCTCTCCGGCGCCGGCAGCGTTATTCCTGACCTGCAGGTGGCTCTGTTCCAGGCAGTCAAGACCGGCAACCTTGAGAACGCCCAAGCGATTAATGACCGCATCTATCCCCTGGCCCAAGCCTTTTACACGCCGCCGTTCCTGGATATGCATAACCGTATGAAGGAATGCCTGGTACTTCTGGGGCGTCAGGAACGCGCATTCGTTCGCCCGCCCCTGATGAAATTGACCGACGGTGAAATCAAACGACTAGCCCTGGCACTTGAGCAAGCTGGACTATTGAGCAGGGCCGCTGCTGAATAATTTCTCCTCTAGACCGTGGCAAAATACTGCACTATGGCTGTCGTCTCGTATTAGATTTCTCAAATTCGAAATCTGACCACTTCATCAATCCAGATGATGCCCAAAAACTGATTATTCAGCACCGCGGGCGGATGCAACAATTCTTTAAGCGTTTTCCTGGTCCCTCACAACTCGGGATAAACCGCGGAATTCGGCAACGGCACGACCGTCTTCACCTAACACAGTAACATCAAAAATTTCCGTGCGACTAGCACTGCTGCGCGCCTCGGCGACGGCGGTTAGCAATTCACCGGGCCGGCCAAATGTCAAATAGGTGATATGAGCAGACTGCCCAAAAGCCTTTTCACCCTGGCTATTACAGGCAAAGCCAAAAGCAGTGTCCGCCAGTAGGAAGCTGTATCCGCCATGAACTGTACCGTAAGCATTTAACATGTTTTCGTCTAAACGCATACTAATCCGGGCAAATCCACTCCGGACTTCTTCCAAGGAAATTTTCAGTGTCTGGCAAACGGGGTCATTTTCATGCATTTCCTGACAAATTTCCCGAGCCCGTTGGTCCGAGCAATCCGACACCGACACCATCTTGAATTCCTAAGTTCCTATTCCAGCCCCAAGAGTTCGTCGACCATTCGGGGTCCCAAATCCGGGCCATACAACAGAATATCGTCGACCTGCAAAACAGGCGATGAGCGGATGTTGCGGCTCTCAATAAAAGCTGCAGCTTCTTCATCCATCATCAGGTCCTTGGCAACAAATGTTACATCATGGGCCTTCAGATACCCTTTGAGCTGTTCACACGGGGCACAAAGGGGTGTGGAATAGACAATGACTTTCTGAGCTGTCATTCGACTTCCTTTATAGCCTTCTCAGCCTTCAGCTTCCGATACAGCTCCTTATTCTCAAGCCAGGCGTTCTTGATCTCTGGCGTCTGCCAAGGCTGTTCCTGCGTAAAAACTTTTGCTTTCCAAGCATCGCCCTTGGACCATTTGAAAGGTGACTCCGCGGTAGTTCTAGGCTCTGTAGCGGTTTCAAAGAGATCCAGCGCCATAGTGATAATCTGGCGCTGCTGTCCCACATTACCTGGTTCGCCACAAGGGTTGCCTAGGGGAAAGTCGGTGAACTGCAGGCGGGCGACACCGCAGCTTTCCACAATATCTCGCGCGGCTGCAACGACGACCGTGGGAATACCGTTTTCTTCTAAGTGCCGTGCGACCAGACCCACGGTCTGGTGGCACACGGGTCAGACCGGGACCAGCAGGGCGATATCGACGCCTTCGTCCCGGCATCCCTGCAAAACCTCCGGTGCATCAGCCCCAATCGTCTTACTTTGGGAATAGGCGTTATAAACGCCATAGGCCGTGGGTGCTAAAGAGCCGATACGGCCAGTCTCCGCTAGTTCCTGCAAACGCGTAACGGGAAAATAGCTGTTCACATCATCCAACGTAGTCGCGTTCATGTCATAGCTATCTGTCCGGCTGTAAAGTTCCTCCACCGGTGTATCGACGGCCACACCATAAACATTGGCTGCCTCCCCCCGTTCCAGCGGCAATCGCTGGTCCTCCCATCGCCGCGAGGCGATCTCGGACGTGGAAACCAGAGCAAGGCGGCTGTCCGCCAATGGCTTCTTTAACGGCGCAAAGGGAACATGTTGATTTTTTGCCCATTGATAGGGCTTGTCATAACCCTCAGCCTGATAATAGGCGTTGGTCCGATCAATATATCTCACATAGCTCAAA
>CAJWZI010000310.1 GCA_913049615.1 uncultured Alphaproteobacteria bacterium
ATGTCGGCCGTAATGGGAGCCAACGTCGTCATGGGGCATGACGACAATTGCGCGAACTGGATAGCAAAATTCCGTGCAGCTGGCGGCGATAGTGCTGGTGGTGGGGCCGCCCCGCGCCGGCGTAGCGGCCGGCGAGGTAGGCGTGGCTGAACACGGCCAAGCCTAGCGGAGTTTATCTTATGGACTCGCCCGTTCCTGACTGGGGGTTTTATTGAAAGTTTCGCGATAGCATTTTGAAAAATGCGAGGCCGAGACAAAGCCACAGCTTAGCCCGATGCGTAATACGGACATAGAGGTCTGTTTCAGAAGTCGACGGGCCTGAAACAATCTAAGGCGCAAATAGTAGCGCATAGGCGTCGTGCCTAAATGTTGTGCGAACAGCCGTTCTAACTGGCGTGATGAGAGGCCGACCGCTTGCGCTAGACGGCGGCAGCTTAATGGCGCCTCGAGGCCAGCTTCCATCAAGGCGATAGTGGCTACCAACTTTGGGTGCGACACGCCCAGCCGGACTCGCAGATCCGGGCGCTGGGGGTCGTCGCCAGGGCGAATATGGTGATGCATCATCATATCCGCAATGCTGGTGGCAAGATCCGCGCCATATTGCGTCGCTACAAAATGCAGCATCATATCCAAAGACGCTGTACCGCCGGCGGATGTCACCCGGCGATTGTCGAATTCGAATAACTCCGACGTCGCCTCGATATGAGGAAATTCCTCCTGGAAACCGCGTAGATTTTCCCAGTGAATGGTACAGCGGTGGTTATCCAGCAAGCCTGCCTTGGCCAAAAGGTAGGTGCCCGTACAAATGGCGCCAATAGTGGCGCCGTGGCTGGCCAAATAACGTAGGCGCGAGAGAAGTGCTGCAGAATGCCGCTGCTGCTCTACATTTAAGCCGGCGCAGACCACCACGAGATCGGCACCGCTGATGGCGTCCAGGTCGCCATCAGGTTGAGTTGTTAGGCCATTGCTAGCTCTTACTGGCTCACCATTCAGGGTATGGCAGCTCCAGTGATAAGCGGTTTGTTCTCCGATTTGATTGGCCAGTCGCAACGGTTCGATCGCGGAGGCAAAGGCGATCAAGGAATAGTCCGGAATCAACACGAAGGCAACATGACGTGGCGCGACCGGCTTATCCGAGGTGACCATGAGCAGATATCCCATCCACGCTGGCGAGAGTTATGCGATGCGATGCGATGATAGTGGGGTCCTGGTGTCAGCGACAAGTGGCTAACGCGCCTTATCTTTGTCTCCGACGGCCGCGTCGTTGCCGTTTCAAGGAACCCGCAGCTTCCTGGCGGGGTATGGTGACCTCCTCCGACAAATGGGGAAAGGCGTGAATTTTGTGAGGGAACGCCATGGCACCCACAAACTGATCTTGGAAATTGGGGTCCAGTGCTGTCTCTATCTTCTCCACATCCTGGACGACCCTTGCAATTTCCGTTCGCGCTTCCTTATCCAAGAGGGCAATGCGGGCGCCTGTGCCCGCGGCATTTCCGGCGGCAGAGACCTCAGACAGTGAACAATCAGGGATAAGCCCCAGAACCATGGCGTATTTGGGATCAATGTAGCTGCCAAAGGCGCCGGCCAGCACGATCCGATCCACGTGATCCACGGCCATTTTATCCATCAACAGCCGGGCGCCGGCATATACCGCGCCCTTTGCCAATTGTATGTTGCGGACATCTAGCTGGGTTATGTGAATGGCAGGTTGGCCCGCATGCAGAAGATAACGATAGGTTTTTCCGTCCTTTTCAAGGCGCGAACTCAATATGGCCTTGTCAGGATCGAATAGGCCATCGGCCGTGACGGCGCAGCATAAGAATAGTTCCGCCAGCGCCTCGATAATGCCGGAGCCGCAGATGCCAGTCACGCCTATATCCTCGACCGAGGAAAGAAACTCCAGATCGTCCGACCACAAGTCTGAGCCTATGACCTTGAAACGAGGTTCCAAAGTCACGGGATCGATCCGTACCCGTTCGATAGCTCCGGCCGCCGCCCGTTGCCCACATGAAATCTGTGCCCCTTCAAATGCCGGGCCCGTGGGGCTGGAGCAAGCTAACAGCCGCATCCGGTTACCTAGGACAATTTCCGCATTGGTTCCTATATCCACGAGTAAGGTGACGTCGTCGCTCTCCTGGGGCGCCTCGGACAGGATCACGGCCGCGGTATCGGCACCTACGTGTCCGGCGATGCAGGGTAGGACGTGGACATGTGCACCCGGATTGAGATCGAGATTAAGTGCGCTCGCCGGACACGTAATCGGGCCGTCCTCAGCTAAGGGAAAGGGCGCTTGACCCAAGGGCACCACATCCAATCCGAGGAAAAGGTGGTGCATGATGGGATTGCCCACTACGGTCAACTCCACGATATCCTGGCGTGTGATCCTGGCGATTTGGGCGCAGTCAGTAGCCAAATCTTCTATTGCGGCGCGAATGGCATTTGTAAGTAAATCTTGTCCGCCGGGGTTCAGCATGATGTAAGAGACACGGCTCATTACATCCTCGCCGTATCGAATTTGCGGGTTCATGATGCCCGCTTCCGACATGATCTCGCCGCTTCCCAAGTTCGAGAGTTGCGCAGCAACGGTAGTTGAGCCGATGTCCACCGACAGGCCCGCCAGGTTTTCGCGAAAACCTGACCAGGCCGCGACAACATGCTTTTCCTCCCGCAGAGCAACCGTTAGATTGTCTTCGTCACCCTTCAATTGAAGCGCCACGCTCTCTTGAACCGTCGCGTCGATTTGCCATTGTTTTCGCAGGGCGGCGAGCAGTCGGGCGACGGGTGCATCCGCCGAAATTTCATTTAAATCCACATAGAGGGGCCGGATGATGGGATCGATCCGCACGGTCCGGGAGCTTGTGCGTTTTCGTACAATTTGCCGGTGAATCTGGCTTTCCGCGGGTACATCGATCACGATGTCACCGGTCAGTCTTGCCGAACAACTTAACCGGCCGCCAGGTAGGAGGCCCTTTCGTCTGTCAAAGCGAATTTCATTATCCGCTAAGGCAGCCAGATGTTCGTTCCGCGATTGTATGCCGAGTTTGGCAAATTCGCCTTCCGTCACGGTCACCTGACAGCGGCCGCAGATGCCCCGCCCGCCGCAAACCGAATCTATATCCACGCCTAGCGATCGCGCAGCCGCCAGCAAGGTTGTGCCTTTGGAAAAGTGCCCGCGCAGACCCGATGGCATGAAGACCACCGTAGTTGCGCGAATGGGCTGTTCCGGTTCAGGGATTTTCGGCATGTTGCAGAATGAACTCGCGATAGTGGCCGAAACCAGCCTTGCGAATTTCCAAATTTAATCCCAACCGGCTGGCGGCGGATGCGGCGAAATCATGCAGCGCCGGTTCATCCCTCTGCGAGAGATAGACGACTTTCTTGTGGTTGGCGACGTAACTGCTCCGCAACACCGGGCGCCTGTCCAGACCAAGACTTTGGATGACCAACCGTTCGAAGTATTGAGTCAAATAATCGGTGAGGAAAAAACAGCCGACTTCGTCCTC
>CAJWZI010000311.1 GCA_913049615.1 uncultured Alphaproteobacteria bacterium
CATGCTGCATGTCCACAGTGACGCTGTCGAAACCGGTGTGTGCCATAACCTCCGCTGAAAACGAGCTTGGAATAGCCAGCCAGCCATTGATCACACGGCCACCATTGGCCCAGATGTCTCTGATATTGTTCGCTCTCATGTCCGGCTCCTCTAATTTATTCAAGTCGGGTTACACTAGGATGTTCAGCCAAGTGGGCAAGGCTGTCGGAAATCGTGACATACAAGATGACCCCATATTCAACCGTCCGAAACTTGGGGGCAAGAATCCAATCACTATGACCTGGCCCACAGTTGGTAAGGCCCACATACCTTCTTCGTGTGTGATCCACAACTGTGCCATTTCTCCAAATATACAAACCGTTGCTCGGCCCGGATCAAATTTTGCGCCTATTCTATAAGTATATTATTGAGCTCATACGGGATCCCAGCTAAAGACGTCACCACTACGCTCCAGAGGCGTGAAGTGGGCTTTTACGGCCGGAATGCCGTGCTCGGCAATAGTTTCCGGCGTCCAGCCTTCGGACCGTTGCACAGAGCGCACAGGGCGAGGCTGACTAAACAGGAAGATTTCGTTGTGACGCACGCCGAAAATCTGTCCTGAGACATCTGCCGCAGCATCCGATAACAGATAAGCCGCCATGGGCGCAATCTTAGCCGGGGTCATGGCTTTGATCTTCTCGACACGAGCCGCTTCGGCTTCGTTGGAGATGGGAATTGTGCCGATTAGGCGACTCCAGGCAAAGGGCGATATGCAGTTGGATCGAACGCCAAAACGGTTCATGTCCAGAGCCAAAGACTTGGACAGACCGACGATGCCCAACTTGGCGGCGGCATAATTTGCTTGGCCGAAGTTACCAATCAGGCCCGAAGTAGAAGTCATATGCACAAACGAACCGCTGCCCTGCTCGCGAAAATGGGCCGCGGCGGCGCGGGCAACATTGAAGCAACCCTTCAAATGCACAGCGATGACAATATCCCATTCTTCTTCCGTCATTTTGTGAAAAATTACGTCGCGGAGGATGCCGGCATTGTTGACGACACCATCGATCTGGCCATAGGTATCAATGGCTTGCTGCACCATGGCCTCTGCCGAGCCGAATTCAGCGACAGAGCCATAGTTGGCTGCCGCTTCGCCGCCAGCTTCTTTGATATCACCGACAACTTCCATGGCCGGCGTCTTATCCTCGCCTTCGCCATCTGCCTGACCGCCTAAGTCGTTGACGATTACCTTCGCGCCTTGCGCGGCACACAAAAGGGCAATGTCGCGACCTACGCCGCGGCCGGCGCCAGTTACCAGAATTACCTTGTGCTTCAGCATTTCGCCGGATGTTATTTGATCTGCCATGGCCTGCTTTTACCCCCATCGCGCTCGAACACGCGCCGCTCGCCGTTGCATTAGCATGTATTGTTGAATTCAGAAGGCCGCAACATACACCGCCTATCCGTTGGTGCAAGGGAATGCATTAATCTAGAACATCGGCCGGATCGTTATCCGTCGTCAGATTAAGTCGATCAAAGTCGTTGGCCGGACAAAGCTTTATTAGAAATGTCTTTGGTGAATTATTCAAAAAAATCGGCAGACCAAATTAGGAACTTGGAATAGAGATCAATGCTGGTGACGGCCCCAGCAGCAGCTATTCCACATCCCCAGTTGTTCGTAGCTAAACGCCTTTTCAGTTCGGTGGACCAATGGCACAAGCACCGAAAAATAACTGAGTGCATGGCACCCTGAGTAGTGCCCGGTCCCACGCGCATAGGCATAGTGAACTAGTGGACGGTCATGCCGAAAAGGCAAAAGGCCGCTATTTGCAGTCCCGATGCCTGGCTCCCGTGTTACGGTCAATTGAAGCAGACCTTAACAAATTCGAGACTCGCCCAAGGTTTTGCTTTTATCCTTCTGACAAACACATTTGGCAAGGAAAAGGAAGCAGAACAATGCGTGGATTACAGGGCAAGAACGTGGTTCTCACTGGCGGTGCCAGCGGCATTGGCCAGGCGATCAGCCTGCGCCTAGGCGAAGAAGGTTGCAATGTAGGCATTTTTGACTTGAACGGCGATGGCGCCAACGGAGTGGTTGAAAAAATCCAGTCCGCAGGCGGAACAGCCAAAAGCTATACCCTTGATATCAGTGACTACGATGCCGTTGCCAACGCTGTTACCGCTTTCGAAAGCGATTGTGGACCAGTGGGCGGCTTAGTGAACAATGCGGGTTGGGACAAATCCATGCCATTCCTAGACACAGATCTAGAACTTTGGCACAAAGTCGTGGCCATCAACCTTTATGGCCCTCTTAATCTTTGCCATGTAATTCTCAAGGGCATGGCCGACCGCAGCGCCGGTAAAGTGGTTAATATCTCTTCCGATGCAGGCCGGGTTGGCTCCTCTGGCGAGGCGGTCTACGCCGCGTGTAAGGGTGGATTGATCGCTTTTTCCAAGACCATGAGCCGTGAATTGGCGCGCAAGGGCGTTACACTCAATACCATCTGCCCTGGCCCCACGAATACGCCGTTGCTGGCGGAGCAAGGGCCTAAACTAGTCGCCGCGCTGGAACGAGCCGTGCCCATGCGACGCGTAGCTGAGCCTGAGGATTATCCTGGTCTGGTAAGTTTCTTCCTGTCAGACGACGCTAGTTATATTACCGGGCAGACTATTTCGGTCTCCGGCGGACTGACCATGCATGGCTGATCCCGTCCGAAGAACAAGATGACTATTCAGGCACGCAAACCGTCTCGGAAGGTTTCGAAACGGCAAATTCGTAAGCCTTATTGGGCAAGCCATGAACGTCAGGCTAACTAAGGATGGCACCGGCATGATCCCCACCGAAGAACAGGTCTTGATCCGCGACATGGCGCGGACCTTTGCCACGAAACAAATCGCGCCATTTGCCGCTGAATGGGAGGATCAGGCTCGTTTTCCTGCCGAAGTATTCAAAGCCATGGGGAAACTAGGCCTCATGGGCATGACCGTACCTCAGGAGTGGGGTGGAGCCGGCCTGGATTATGTCACCTATGCCATGGCGCTGGAGGAAATCGCCGCTGGGGACGGAGCGGTCGCCATAGTCATGAGTGGCCACAATTCTGTCGGCTGCATGCCCATCCTCGAATATGGCACGCAGGCACAAAAGGAACGCTATCTGCGGCCTTTAGCTCAGGGAGAGTTATTGTCTGCTTTCGCCCTGACGGAGGCCAAAGGCGGTTCGGATGCGGGTGCCCTTGCCACCCGGTCCGTGCTTGACGGTAACGGATACATCATCAACGGCGGCAAGCAATTTATAACCACCGGCAAGAATGCCGACTTGACTCTGGTTTTTGCCGTGACTGATCCGGAATTGGGCAGCAAAGGAATTTCCGCATTTGTGGTGCCTACCGACACCCCAGGATACGAAGTGGTGCGCGTGGAGAAAAAAATGGGCCAAAATGCATCCGACACGGCACAATTGGCGTTCAGTGATATGAGGGTGCCACTCGAGGCGCTATTGGGGGAGGAGGGGCAGGGATATCGC
>CAJWZI010000312.1 GCA_913049615.1 uncultured Alphaproteobacteria bacterium
GATTGGTCGACGCGGTTAATCCACAGAAGAATTTTGGCGCCCATCTTCTAGATCGGCATTGACTGATAGTTTACTGCGCAATCATACCGCTATAGTCTTAGTTTGCCCTTGATCGATCACTGGAGTTTCAGTATTAATGACCGTGTTTCGAAGTCTCTTATTCGCACCTGGCAATCACGCTCGCAAGGTCGAAAAATCGCTGACGCTTGATGCGGACGTCGTCATACTCGATCTCGAAGATGCTGTAGCCGTTGCGGAAAAGATCTGCACACGAGAGGTCGTAGTCAAAGCATTAACAGCCGACCGCCAGTGCAAAGGCTATGTCAGGGTGAATGGTTACGACACAGCGTATTGTTTTGGCGATATTCGGGCCGTCATCGTGGACGGTGTGGACGGTGTTATCTTGCCAAAAGTTGAATCTCCAGATCAGCTCCAGACAATCGACTGGTTAATTACCCAACTTGAGAGTGAACGAGGCTTGCAGCAAGGCTCTATCGATCTGATCCCAATCATCGAGACCGGCAAGGGTTTGGCGGCGGTTGACGATATCGCTGCGGCACCGAGCCGGGTTCGTCGACTTTCATTTGGTGCCGGCGACTTTAGTCTGGATATGAATTTGCGCTGGACGCTTGAAGAGCATGAACTCGACTATGCGAGGGCCAAGATCGCGACGGCGAGTCGCGCCGCTCGTTTGGAGTCACCGCTGGATACGGTTTTTATCCATCTGGGTGCACTTGCGGAGTTGCAGGCGTCTTCCGAACGGGCGCGGAATTTTGGGTTTCAGGGGAAACTGTGCATTCACCCGGAACAAATCGGACCAGTGAATAAAGCGTTCTCGCCCAGCGATGAAGAAATAGCGCAAGCCAGGAAATATGTCGATGCCTTTGATGCGGCTGAGGCCAGCGGTTCAGCATCGATCCAGATCGATGGTTATTTCATAGACTATCCGATCGTTGAAAAAGCTCGCCGCACTCTAGCCGTTGCCAGGGCTATTGAGAAATCCTGAAGAACAACGTGTGATCTGGTTTGATCCGACTTGCCGGATAGGCCAAATTGACGGTGCGATAAGCAAATGCTATGACTAAAGAGGAGCGGTGAAATCATGTTTGATGTTTTGATTCACGGTGGTCAGGTGATTGATCCCACCGACGGTGTTTTCAGAGCGGACGTTGCGATCAAGGATGGAACAATAGTGGCGGTTTCGTCACCCGGGGTGATCACAGAAGCGGATCAGTTGATCGACGCCGGTGGCCGATACGTCCTCGCCGGATGCATTGATCCTCATACCCACATGGGATTTGCTCGCACCTTTGCCGATGACGTTAGAACCGAGTCAATGTCAGCGGCAATTGGGGGAATCACCACCTTCATGAGTTTCCATCGCCACTATCAGAATGCAGAACCGAAGCCGTATGACGACTTTCCACAACTGGTAGAGACGATTGAAAGAGAGTCGTGCATCGATATGGGTCTTCACTTCGGAATTCTGACACAGGCGCAAGTGGGCGAACTAGAAAAGTATATCGATTGGGGAGTTTCTTCGTTCAAGTTCTATATGGCATACCGGGGTGCAGACGGAAAGACTGTCGGAATGATCAATGAGTGTGATGATGGCCTGTTGCTCGAGGGATTTGAGACTCTTGCACGTCACTCGCATGCGATGGCCTGTGTTCATTGTGAGAATACGGAGATCATCGCGCGTCGAGCCCAAAAGGTGAAAGCAGAGCAGCGGGATGGTCTCGCCGCATGGAATGCCGCGCGCCCTTCTTTTGCCGAAGCTGAACACGTGCGCCGGGCTGGTTATTTTGCCGAACTTGCGGGTTGCAACCTGTACTACGTGCACATCGGAGCGAAACCCAGTCTTGAGGAGGCGTTGCTACATAAACTGCGTTATGGCCATCTGACTATTGAAACTTGTCCACATTATCTGACGGAAACAGAAGATTCGGATGTTGGTGCTCTAGTCAAGGTCAATCCACCGGTGCGGCAACAGGCGGACCAAGACCGCATCTGGCATGGATTAATCAGCGGTGAGATTGAAACAGTGGGTACGGATCATTGCGCGACCAGTCTGGATCAGAAAAAGGGAACGATATGGGAAGCATCTGCCGGGTTTCCGGGTATGGCGACGATGTTATCCGTGATGATTTCCGAAGGTGTACACAAGAGAGGAATGTCGCTGCAGCGCCTTGCGCAAGTGACCTCTTACAACAGCGCCCGGGCGTTTAATCTGTTGCCACGTAAAGGGATTGTAAAAGCCGGTGCAGATGCCGACCTCGTAATCATCGATCTGAACCTTGAAAAAACGGTCGACTCTCGCGAGTTGGGTTCTGTAACGGGTTATTCACTTTATGATGGGAAATCAATGAAGGGTTGGCCGGTAATGACGCTGCTGAGGGGAAAAGTGATCGTTAGAGACGGAAACTTTGTCGGTGAAGCAGGCGACGGTAAATTTCTTCGCCACTAAAGTTGGTTACTAAGCGGGTGTATTCTTTGGCAAGGCCTTTTGTTTCCGACCTCGGCCCGGCTTAGCGCACAAAGTAGAGGGAGATGAAAATGACTGAAGAGAGGACAAAAAAGGTTGATGTTTTAGTCGTGCAGTGTGGGCCGGCGCAGGAATCACCGAAGTTAAATGCTGAAGCCAATGTAGAGTTGATCGTGGAGGCGACTAAGGATCGGAAGCCCAACATTATCGTTTTCAGCGAACTTTCGACGACCCAGTATTTTTGTGGCTTTAACGATCCACGCTGGTTTGATCTGGCCGAACCACTGGATGGGCCCAACATGCAGGTTTTCCGTGAGATTGCCAGAGAACTCGGCAGTCACATATTATTTTCCTTTTATGAACGAGGTGCGGTGAAGGGGGAATTTTTCAACAGCGTCGCTGTTATTGATGGTGTTGGTAATCTCGTGCCGGGTGTTTTGCCAGATGGTCGCCAAGTACGTTGTTATCGCAAGAACCATATCCCTGACCAATACAGTTATACGCCCGGATTGAACGAGCGCTATTACTTCAAGGGCGGCCCGGGTCTTCCTGTATTTGAGACACCCTATGGCCGCATCGGCTGCTTAATCTGTTATGAGCGCTCATTTCCAGAAGCCTGGAGGGTATTGGCATTGCATGGCGCAGAGATTATTTTCTTGCCCACGGCAGCTTGGGGGCCGTACCGGGCTGACAGTTGGGATTTCGAACTTCGTGCTGCAGCCATGCAAAATGGTGTCTTCGTCGTGGCCCCTAATAAGGGTGGAATCGAGAAGACAGAAGGTGATCGGCCGTTTTTTGGTAATAGTGTTGTATTCAATCCGATGGGGGAATTGATCGAAAAAGGGCCATCCAGAGAGGGCCCAGCGACTTTTTTCGTTACTCTCGATCTAAATGAGGTTTATCAGCACGGCAAGCGCTACACCTTCTTTCGCGACCGGCGGCCGGAGTTATACGGTTCACTCGGGGACGGTTACAAACATCTGTACTAGACCATTCACTGGAG
>CAJWZI010000313.1 GCA_913049615.1 uncultured Alphaproteobacteria bacterium
CAAAATACATTTAAGATCGTTTCCTTTTCGTGTACTAGACGGGGTTCCGGGCAAACTAACTACCACGGTTTTTTAGGCCATAGAGGCCGATTCGCAGAGCTAGCGCCAAGGCCTGCGCCGGTGTTTGTTCCGTGACGGCGCTGCGTAATTATTTTGCCGCAACGCGGGCACACGCGGCGGCCAGACTTATCGCCACGGCACGCCCGACACCGCAACGCGCGCCAGCAACCAAGGTTACCGAGCCACGTAAAAATTCTATTAAGATACTCCACTTAAATGACAACCAAGCTTGGCAGGAAACTAACATCGTCGCCCGCCCCCTGCTATAGCAGGCAACAACGACAAACGGAATTGACAAGATATGTCCGTTTTTGAGCGCCGACAAAGTACCGGATATCGCTTGCGCGGTGTCACCGGGCGCTTGCCTGGGTTGTCACTTGTGATACGCGACCTGTACGGAATATGCGCCTCGATCCGCAATTGTGCATTGATTATCGATGGGCAACACCACGTCTTACTACTTGGGTCCTTGACAGTTGATCAATTCTTGCGTGGACAGGAATTCGTTTGAAACGGATTAGGGCGTGCCAATGGAATTCAGCATGGCTTCATAAAACGTCGAAAAATTCTTGGTGAACACACTGACACAAGAAAATCATACCAATAATTCAGCTATGTTCACGGTCCGGTCTTCCCGCGCTGCAATATTGACCGCGAGGGTCGCAGCTAGGGTCACCATGCCGTCCCATGCTGAAACAACCGGCATTGCCGTGCCGTCAATTACATCGAGAAAATGGTCCAATTGGTTGTGGTAGGGCCGACTGCCATCTAGAGGCTGAGGCACGGCCACAAAGGGGTCCTGCCAATGCTGTGCCGCTGTTTCGTGTCGCCATAGGGTCATGCTCGGCACAGCCAAGGATCCAGCGCGGCCACCGATGAAATAACAATCGCCGGGTTGGTGAGGAAAGTACAGGGCCTGGCCCGAGCTCATCTCCCAAGTATAAGGCGAGGCCACGGCATCACTAAGAAGGAAGCTACCCAGCACTCCATTTTGGAAACGGAGGGCAATGCTGGCGGTATCCTCCACAGCAAAACCGCGCACTGCATTCGACGTGAAGGCCCGTACGCTTTCGATTTCACCGACCAAGAACCTCAGGCAGTCGATTTCGTGGATCAGGTTGATCAACAGTGGGCCGCCGCCGGGCGCCTTGCGCCAGATTTCCTGAAAATAGTCGTCGGGCTTGTCGGCCATCCACAGCCCGTTGACCGCCACTAGATCACCCAGAGCGCCATCTCGGATCAGTCTACGGGCCTCGAGGATGTCGGGGCTGTACCGGCGATGATGGCCAACCAGCACCGGCACGGCTAGCGTGGCACTGGCATCAACCAAGATTTTTGCCGCTGCGACAGTCTCGGCAATGGGTTTTTCGATCAGACACGGCACACCACGGGATAAACAAGCCTGTCCGGCAATGAGATGTAGGGCATTTGGCAAGGCCACAATGGCTCCATCCGGGATTAGGCGGTCCAGCATCTCTTCATAATCCGAAAAAAAAGTGTAGCCATTGGAATGCGCATATTCCCTAGCTGGCTCACTGATATCGGCCAAACCAACAAGGTCCGCACCACCGTGTTGGCGGATCAGATCACAATGTTCCCGGCCAATTAAGCCAGCACCGATTACCACCAATCTTGCTGCTGCCATACCCCGCCTTCCGGTATGCTTAACCTCTTCTACTGGCCACTCTAATAGCCAGCATTTACAATTGTTATGCCACAAAGGTTAGGCAAGGTCCTATCTTGTCGTATAATCGAAACAGCACTGAGACAACTTTCCAAAGGAATGGGGACATGGGCCTGGCCATAGATGCCAAAGTTCATAGCGTAATTATGCAAATACGGGATCTGGTTGGTGATCGCATATCCACTGCGGACGCGGTCCTCCATAGCCATGGTAAAGACGAGGGCTGGCAGCCGGTGAAAGCTCCCGATGCTGTCGTGTTTGCTAATTCCACCGAGGAAATTGCGGCAATCGTCAACATCTGCCGCGCCACAGGCACGCCGATCATTCCCTATGGAGCCGGCACATCGATCGAGGGGCAGGTACACGCAGCCCAAGGCGGGATTTGCGTGGATGTCGGTGGCATGGATGAGATTTTGGAGGTGAATGTCGAGGACTTAGATTGCACCGTACAGCCCGGCGTCCGCCGCAAGCAATTGAATGATCACCTACGGGACACAGGTCTATTCTTTCCCATCGATCCCGGCGCCGATGCATCCATTGGTGGCATGACCGGAACCCGGGCCAGCGGTACCAACGCGGTGCGGTACGGCACGATGCGCGAGAATGTCGTGTCCCTGACCGTGGTGTTGCCTAGTGGCGAAGTGATCCGTACCGCGCGGCGGGCGCGGAAGTCCTCCGCCGGCTACGACCTGACCCGCCTATTCGTAGGGTCGGAAGGCACGCTTGGCATTATTACTGAGATCACCTTGCGCCTTTACGGTATACCGGAAAATATCTCCGCTGCCGTGGTGCCGTTTGACACGGTGGAGGGCGCGGTGGATACGGTAATCTGCACAATTCAATCAGGTGTCCCCATCGCCCGCATCGAATTATTGGATGATGTGCAAATCGACGCCATAAATAACTATTCCAACATGGAGCATCCGGTAAAACCCACCCTGTTCATGGAATTTCACGGCACCGATGCAGGTGTTGCGGAACAAGTTGAAATGGTCAAGGCCTTTGGTGAGGAATTCGGCGCCGGAGATTTCCAATGGTCAGATCGATTGGAGGACCGTAACCGCCTGTGGCAAGCACGTCATGATGTAGCTTATGCCTGTAAGGCCATGCGGCCAGGCTGCGAGATCTGGGCCACGGACGTGTGTGTGCCAATTTCACGTCTGGCTGAATGTATCGCTGAAACTCGCAAGGATCTGCAAGGGGCCTCGGTCCCAGCGCCGATCTCGGGCCATGTAGGTGATGGCAATTTTCACTTGTGCTTCGTGCTTGACCCCAACAATCCGGCGGAATTTGCGGAGGCTGATACCCTAAATGACCAGCTAATCCATCGCGCTTTGGCAATGGATGGCACCTGTACCGGGGAGCATGGTATAGGTTTAGGTAAGCGCAAATACCTGCGTGAGGAACATGGCGACGGCATCGACGTCATGGCCGCTCTTAAGGCTGCTATCGACCCGCACAACATCATGAACCCGGGCAAAATCCTGCCGACCCAAAGTTCATGAGGCCCACCAGAGCGATTATTCGCTAACATTGAATTTCTGCTTGGTTAACATTCGAAGAGTTTCTGGGTTTTAGCCTTTTCTCACGACGAGATTGCACAACTAGATATGCCAGCATGGAAAGCACTTGCAAAAATACTTTGGGAAGGGGGTGTTCCCCAATAACCATTGCATCTTATAGGTCTTCACCCTCGCCAATAGTGACCACTTCGGGGTACCAATTAACCGTTCCGGAGCCGA
>CAJWZI010000314.1 GCA_913049615.1 uncultured Alphaproteobacteria bacterium
TGTCCGTGACCCGGAGGAATATGCCGCCGGCCACCCCGTAGGTGTCTGCAACGCCCCTGGCGGGCAGTTGGTGCAGGGGATTGATCAATGGTGCGGCACACTTGGTGCCCGCGTCGTGCTGGTGGATGATAATTGCGTCCGCGCCACCATGACCGCGTCATGGCTGGTTCAGATGGGTTGGGATGTCGCTGTTCTGGAGAGCGGCCTGGAAGGTTTCGAGACGACGACCGAACTGCCTCACCAGGGCCCCTTGGGCATAGGCCAAGTAGGAGAGAACGAGATTGAGGTAAGGGAACTTGCAACTCTTCTCGGAACGGGCGACGTGGTGGTATTTGACCTAGCGTCCAGCCGGGATTACGACATGGGGCATATACCCGGAGCTTACTGGGGTGTGCGGGCTCGCTTGGCGGAAAGCCTTCCCAAACTGCAGCAAAAGACCACGCTCATCTTTACCTCGCCCGATGCCACCCTGGCCCGTCTGGCGGCGCCTGAAGCATCGGAATTAACAGGCATGCGTGTCGTGGTCCTGACCGGAGGCACTCAAGCCTGGGCAAATTCGGGACATGAATTGGCTACAGGCCTAGAAAACATGGTTGATGAGCGAGACGATACTTGGTTGAAGCCCTATGACCATGCGATTGGGGTCGAGGACCGCATGCGAGCCTACCTAACCTGGGAGGTGGATCTGCTAAAAGATATCGAACGCGATGGAGACCATCGCTTCCGGCTGTTTACATGAGGGCGATGTTTGTTATCGCCCTTAGCCTAGCGTTGTCGGGCACGGCAATGGCGCAAAGTCAGAATGTGGCTAAGACTGGTGTTGGCAACCCATTGGACACTTTAGAAGCTCTGCAGGCGGAGATGAACAAGCATTGGGATGGCCGACCCGGCCAGGTCGTCAAAGGGGCGGTTGGTTTGGCAGGTGTGGCAGCGGCGCTATCAGTGGCGAGCGACGCGGTGAATTTCAAATTGCGGATCAGGGGTGATGGTTCGGTGGACCAGGGGAGCAGTAACAGCACAAATAATGCGGTATCAGTCAGCACAGCCACCACGACGTCCTCTTCGACTTCTACGAATTAGGTCCAGGATATGAGTGAAAAGCGTGGCGTTACGGTTATTGGCGCGGGGATCGTGGGGCTTTGTTGTGCTCGGACCCTGCAGCGGCGAGGTCGTGCGGTGACTGTTATTGATCCGGATGAACCGGGTAGGGGCACTTCGTTTGGCAATGCGGGCCTGCTTTCAACCGGGTCTGTCTTGCCTGAGGGGCATCCGGGCCTTTGGAAACGGCTGCCCAAATTGCTGTTGGACCCGACCGGGCCACTCACCATCCGGCCAGGGTATTTGCCCAAGATGTTGCCGTGGTTGCTTCGGTTCATGGCGAGTACGACGCCAAACCGTGTCGAGGAAATTTCCAAGGCCTTGGCCTCCATCATTTTGCCGAGCGTGCAGCATTATCTGGATTTGCTTGATGATCTGCCCCGCGACCAGGTGCCCATCCGGCAACAGGGCTGTTTGTATCTTTATCCCACTGAACAGGATGTGTTAGCGGCTGCGCCTACGAATGCTGCCCGCAGGCGCCTTGGCGTGGCGGTGGAAATGCTGGGCCCAAATGAAGTGCGCCAACTGGTTCCTGCGATTGGCCCTGACATGGCTGGTGGGGCCCTTGCTACGCAATCGGGTCACACGACTTCGCCTCTTGCACTTTCAAAACTACTGGCCACCCAGATTGAGGGGGCGGGGGGAACCTTTAAACGGGCCAAAGCTATTGGTTTCGAAATCGGGACGGAGGGTCCCTCACATATTCAGACTGATCAGGGCGATATTGCAGTAGAAGATGTCGTTGTTGCGGCGGGCGCCTTTTCCAAGCCGCTAGCCGCGGTATTGGGCAATATAGTGCCGCTCGATACAGAACGAGGCTATCACATGATGTTGCCTGAACCGCGCATTGACGTGCGTGTACCCATGTTGATCCCGTCGATGGGTTTCGCGATTACGCCCATGAGTGAAGGTCTGCGCCTTGCGGGGACGGTGGAATTCGCCGGTCTCGATGCACCTCCCAACTATAACCGTTCGGAAATTCTGCTCCGCCATGCCAAGCGGCTATTTCCGGAATTGAATGAGACTAGAAAAGAGCCTTGGATGGGCTACCGCCCCTCAATGCCCGATTCGCTGCCGGTGATCAGCCGTTCGAATCGCTTTGACCGTGTATTTTATGCCTTTGGCCATGGCCATCTGGGGCTATCCTTGGGCGCTGTCACGGGCCGGATCATCGCTGATTTACTGGTGGATGGGACCTCGGACATTGATATTGCCCCGTTCCGTGCCGACCGTTTTTGACGCCTTCCGCCAGCGTGCGCCTTGGTGGGGAGGCGATCTGCAAAGTCTACGCAATACGCTAATGCCCGCACCGTCATCCATAAAAGGGGAGCGGTTGTACCTGGAGATGGACGATGGTAGCGGCGATCAACTCTGGGCGTTGTACAATGCCGGTTGGAATGGCGCCAAGCCTCTGGTAATTCTCATCCATGGCTTGGCGGGTTGCGAAACAAGCAGTTACATCATCCAGGGCACGAGCTACTTCTTATCCCACGGTTTTAGTACCTTGCGACTCAATCTCAGGGGCGCGGGCCCGTCCAGGCCGACCTGTACCTTGCAATCCCATGCCGGCCGCAGCCGCGACCTGCACGATGTTATTCGGACGTTGCCAACGGCGGCCGTCTCGCACGGTGTGGTTGTCCTGGGCTTTTCTCTGGGTGGAAACATGAGCCTAAAATGCGCGGCGGAATTCGGAACGATGCTACCGCTTCGGGCTGTTGCCACGGTGTCAGCACCTATCGATTTGGCTGCCACATCCGCCAATATGTTGCGGTTACGAAACATTCCATACAGTAAACAGCTTTTGCGGGAATTTTGCCGCGAGTGCCTGGGCCCTGGCGCAGTGGTCACCGCTCAGGAACGGTCTGCAATCTTGGCGGCTCGCAACTTCGTCGATCTGGACAATGAATTTGTCGCGCCGCGAAATGGCTATCGGGATGCATACGACTATTGGGAGAATTGCCAGGCCATTGGCTTTTTACCGCAAATCCAACTGCCGACCATCCTGCTGCATGCCCAGGATGACCCAATTGTTCCAGTTGCACCGTATTTCGACTTCAATTGGAACACCAATAAATGGCTAAATCCCGTGCTTACTCGGCGTGGCGGGCACGTGGGTTTCCATGGGACTGGAAATTGTACTTACCATCTGGATAGAGTATTGGAATTCTTTGAGAATTTGGTCTGAATTCAGGGGTTTTACCCAAGATCTCCACAGGAAAGGTCACAAGATTATCCACAGGATTTAGTATAGTTCTTATTTTGTTCCTACATTATGTATTGTTTTGGGCAAAGACCCGACCTACAATCGCCCCGCGCTAAAAATATTAACGATAGGATCATTGTGGGGGTGTGTCATGGCGGTAGATTGGGCCGATAATCG
>CAJWZI010000315.1 GCA_913049615.1 uncultured Alphaproteobacteria bacterium
ATCGTGGCCAGCGCGTACCGCTTGCACGGCGGTGCCCGCCCGAGCAATGGCAGCCTCGTTCAATTCTGACGCATGTGCATATCCCGTCTGCTCTCCCGCTACAGCCCGCAGACCGAAACCTTGATTTGTATCGAAATTAGCGGATTTGATACGGCCGTCATCCATGACTAGGCTTTCGCTCTGGCAATATTCCAGGAACAATTCACCGTCGTCGCAACCACGCAGGGCGTCGCCCACGATAGTCTGCACGCGACCCTGATCCAATCCTGCCCGTTCGAACAATAAAGCCTGATCGCCCTTCATTTTTCTTTCGTTCATTACTGTCCTTGCTCCTGATGGATGCCGCTCCAACATTAGTTACCAACGAAGGTTAATGCACCCAATAAAAAACATTAATTTCAACGCGATTTTGGCGGGTAATTTTTCTGGCGACAATCAATAGCGCAGAACAGTCGTGGTGTTAGAAAATAAATAGTTATTTCGCAGAATTGGTCACGGCGGTATAGTTTTCTAAACAATTAGGTCCCTGATTGATGGCAAGTTAGGCTTGCCTGTTCTCTTGCCCGGCTGCCAAATTAGTTAAGTTGTAGGCTTGTTCTGACCTGAATCGTTGGGCTACATAGTTAATAGGATTTGACGGGAAGATTTCCTGGCGTGGAAATATTTGGAATGAAATCAAGCTTTGAAATGAGGACTTGGCCTATCCCTGGCAATGAGGCTGCAGGCGGCGCTCGACCAGTTTGAGGAATTGTCCCACATCAAATTGTCGGAGCTGGAATATTAATAAGGAAATTGATTAATGAATATCGGCAACACTGCCATAGGTCAAAACAAACAGGTCCGTGCAGGGCAGGTTAGAGGCGGCCGGGTGACTGACTATCTGGCCCTTTTGAAGCCACGGGTGATGAGCTTGGTTCTCTTCACGGCCCTAGTGGGTTTGATGCTGGCGCCAGGCGGTTTGCATCCGGTCGTCGCAATCGTGGCGCTTGGCTGCATTGCCGTGGGTGCCGGTGCATCGGGCGCAATTAACATGTGGTATGATGCCGACATAGACGGCCAGATGCTGCGCACCTGCGACCGGCCGATACCGCGCGGCGACGTCAAGCCCCGCTCCGCCCTGATCTTCGGCACGGTGCTGTCCTTCGGCTCCGTTCTGGCTATGGGCGCCTTCGTCAATTTGTTGTCGGCGGGTCTTTTGGCCCTGACCATTGCGTTTTATGTTTTCATCTACACCATGTGGTTGAAGCGGCGTACACCCCAGAACATCGTGATAGGCGGGGCGGCGGGCGCCTTTCCACCCATGATCGGTTGGGCCTCGGTGAGCGGTGAGGTATCCCTAGAAGCTATTGCTCTGTTCGCTATTATCTTTTTTTGGACACCGCCGCATTTTTGGGCCTTGGCTCTGTACCGGGCTGATGATTACCGCAACGTGGGCGTGCCTATGCTACCCGTGGTCGCGGGCAAGGCGGTGACCCGGCTGCAGATCCTGATTTACACGCTCATCCTGATCCCGGTGACTTTGAGCCCGGTGGCCCTGGGTACCTGCGGCATATCCTATGGGATCGGAGCGGGGGCGTTTGGTTTGATATTTTTGGGCTTTGCTCTTCAAGTTTGGCGGGCGGGCGATGTCAATGACCGCCCAGCCCGGTGGCTGTTTGGCTATTCTATATTTTACCTGTTTGCCCTGTTTGCTCTAATGCTGGGAGAACGTCTGATCGGAAGTTGATTCAGATGCCCAGCGGTAAAATGCATAACAAACACAAAGGCCCAAATCCGGCATTCGCTGGCACCTTGGAGCTGTTTTTTTGTAGCGTTGTTCCTCATCAGTATGCTCAATTTAGAAGACTTGGTCGCTTGTTCTATTAGGGCGGTGATTCTGGCGGATGATCGGGTAAATCCTATAGGCCTTCCGATTTGCGGCCTAGTCGAGTCCAAGTTCTGCAACGAACATCTGCAATATGCCATTGTCTGATCCTCTTTCGCGGCCGTGGTCGCTACCAACTTTTCTTTAGCTCATAAACGGAAGGAATGGTTTTGAAATCCGGCTACGAAGAACTGTGCACGCGATTTGCCCGGCTCGGCAATCTGAACGGTGCAGCTGCGGTATTGAATTGGGATGCTGCTGCTATGATGCCCAGCGGTGGCGCTGGGGCGCGGGCCGAACAAGTGGCGACGTTGGCATTGTTGAACCACGAATTGTTGTGCGCCCCCGAGATGGCGGAGCTGCTGGAACAGGCAGAAACGCAGAAACTGAGCCTCTGGGATAGCGCCAATCTAAGGGAAATGCGTTCAATGTGGCGGCATGCTACCGCGTTGCCCGGTGACCTGGTTGCTGCCATGAGCAAGGCTGGTTCCGCCTGTGAAATGATTTGGCGCCGGGCACGGGAAACCGATAATTTTGCTGCTCTGCAACCTTTTTTGGATGAGGTGGTGGACTTGACTCGGCAGGCTGCGATCGCCAAGGGAGAGGCCTTCGGCTGTGCGCCCTATGACGCCCTGTTGTCGCAATATGAACCGGGCCTCCGGTCCGCTGAGGTCGATCGACATTTTGATATCCTCTTGGATTTCCTTCCCGACCTGGTCGACCGAATTTTGGAAATCCAAACCGAACCACCGCCGGCGACAGACCGTATTTCAGTTGCAATACAGGAGCGGTTATCTCAGCAGCTGTTGGATGCGATAGGTTTTGATTTCGAACATGGGCGGCTGGACGTTTCTCTGCATCCCTTTACTGGCGGCGTCGCGGATGATGTGCGTCTGACGACCCGTTATGACGAGGCTGATCCTCTGCGCAGTCTGTTTCCGGTCTTGCATGAGGGCGGTCACGCTATGTATGAACGCGGCTTACCCAAGGATTGGCGTTTGCAGCCGGTAGGTCAGGCAATGGGCATGGTCATGCACGAAAGCCAATCCTTGTTGGTTGAAATGCAGGTCTGCCGGGGCGATGCCTTCTTGGGCTTCTTGGCATCTTTGCTGGCCGATACCGGCGGTGTATCCGGCGACGCTTGGGAAGCGCCAGGTTTGGCACGACGGGTGCGACACGTAGCTCAATCCTTGATTCGGGTGGAAGCCGATGAGGTGACCTATCCTTTACATATCATCCATCGTTATCGACTTGAAAAGGCCCTGTTGTGTGATGAGTTGATGACCGCCGATTTGCCGGGAGCCTGGCGCGACGGGATGAAACAATTGATTGGCATCGACGTTCCAAATGACAGGGACGGCTGCATGCAAGATATTCATTGGATGGAAGGGGCGTTCGGTTATTTTCCAACCTACACCTTGGGGGCCATGGCGGCGGCGCAAATTCATCGGGCCGCCGACTTGGCGTTGCCGGATTTGACCAAACAACTGGGACAGGGCGATTTCCGTGCTCTTATGAACTGGTTGGAAGAAAACGTTCATGGATTGGGTCGATTCCACGCCAGCACCGATGATCTGTTGCGCGCGTTGACCGGGGCACCTTTGGATGG
>CAJWZI010000316.1 GCA_913049615.1 uncultured Alphaproteobacteria bacterium
AAATCGTTTTGCCAGGCCGTAAAGAACCTAATCTGATTTATAGCATGACGACCCAAGTGGGGGGATTTGCGGATGTTGTTGATGCGGCGGTGAGTGACGATACTGCCGGTTGGGATGACGAACCGCCGACCGTTCAAGGTGGGGCGATAGCCAACATGGATGAGACAGTAGTGGCGCTTGACAGCGATGATTACCTTGAGGACGGAGCGGCAAGTGACCTCGGAGCATCGCAACCTAGAATTCCAAAAGGTCACCCCACTGGCCATGGCAGTCGTTTTACGAAATCATTTCCGGAGACGGCTTATAGCGGTGACGACGACGAAACCATTGTGGGCACTCAGCCGGGTATGCCCGGTGTAGAAGCAAAGGATGTTGGTGTTACGGCAGATGCAATGCCGGACGATGCTAATGCAACTTTGGTCGATATCCCTCTCCCTCAAGGACAAGTCGCGGTCAGGCAGGAGCAGGTCAAAGCGCTCCAGGCCGCCTTGAAGTTAATGGAACAAGCCGAGGAGGCGGCTCGCCAATTCAACCGTCAAAGCAAACCTTATTCGGCAATTTACGAAATTGATCTGGTCTTGGCGAATGACGCCGTGCAGAAAATAAAGGGGCTGGAAGGTCCCACAGAAAAATTGCAAGCGATGAGGAATGAATGTCTGGCTGGCAAAGGAATTTCAGGGGGACTTCTGATTTCTGGCAACGGTGAAACTTTTTCAATTCATCGTGGCCCCAGCTTGATGATAGGCCGCGATCCTGGCGATGGAACCGCTGGTATGAAGTTGCGTTGTCAAACCCTGTCGCGCATTCCTAAGCAGTTGCGAATTGATTGCCACGACAAGGGCTACTCAATTACGGATCTTGGCAGCGCTAACGGCAGCTATTTGGATGATAGGCAACTTGTCCCGAACCAGGCCGTGTCGTTGGGGGGGCTAGACAAAGGTATGACATTGTCGTTGGGCGGTGTTCTTGATCCGCCAAAAAAAGGAGAATGCCGGCTGAACTTGTCCAACTTGGGAGAAAATGGGCCCGGTCTGCTAATCCAGGTGCAAACCAGTCATTTGACCAAATCTTTGCGGAGCCAATTGAGCGCCAAGTGGCCGGATATGGATCGCGAGTGCGCTGGACGTTGGCTATACACAGAAGCGCCGATCCTAATTGGCGGTGGCAAAAATTGCGGGTTGCGCCTGGCGCCTGAGGAAAACCCTGATGTATTGGCCCGTATCGAATGGGACGGGGACGAATACACTTTGGTGCCGATATCTGATCAGGTGAAGCTCAATGGTGCGCCAATTCTGCAACCGGTGGTGATCCTGGATGATGCAACATTGAGTGTATTAGGGCGTGAATATCAGATAAGGGACAATGGCGGTTGAGAGCCGGGCAATGCGATGATGAGGATTATGGGTTCGAGTGTGCAATTAGCTGCTGCGGGTGTTCTGGCGTCACAATTGCTGCTTGCGCTACCGGCGTTGTCGCAATCTTGGTCAGCTAAATTTGAATCGCAAAGCGCCAATCTAACTAACGCTACAAGCACAATCCGCATTGCTGCCATTAGGGCGCTGGCTCAATTGGATGATGAAGAGATAATTGCTGCCGTGCCGTTAATCGCCGAGCGTTTGCGCGATGAGGATCCGAAGGTTCGGATTGTCGCGGCGAGGGTGCTTGGCCGCTTGGGTGAATTGGCAAGAGAAGCAGTTACAGATATTGGCCAAGCCCTCAATGATGGCCAATACGCAGTGACAGTCATTGACGGTGGGGTCCAATTTCAAAGCGTAGCCATGTCTGCAGCGGCTGCGTTGGCGGACCTCGGTCCAAATGCCCCGGCTGCCTTGAAGGATTTACTGCGTGCGCTGAAATCAAATGACGCGCGCTTGCGTGCCGCGGCAGCAAAGGCGATTGGCTATATGGGCGGCGCGGCTTCGCAGGCGAACTCGGCTCTGGTCTCAGCGCTTTCGGACCCATCAGCCGAAACTAGATTTGAGGCGGCCCTTGCCCTGGGCCAGATAGGCCCATTGCCAGTTCCTGCAGTTACTGCTCTGAAGAATTCTCTGACCGACATGGGCACCTTTGTTGAGGCTCTTTCATCGGGTGCAGAAGTAGTCGGGTCGGTAAGGGTTGCCGCCGCGGAAGCATTATTGAATCTTAACCAAAGACACTTAGCCGTTATCAAGCGACATGGCGGTGAAATACGTCAATCTGAAGAAGAACCGGAATTGCCCTGGTTAGCGGGCCGGCGGTTGCGTTTGGCGGTAGACGAGACCGACATTCGTGATCTCATCGCCGTTGTTCTCATGGCTAATCAGATGACGGTTTCTTTCCGCCGGGATATTGAAGGTTATCTGACTTTTGAATTTCTGGGTATGCCCACGCAAGGCGCCTTTAACATGCTGTTGCATGAATACAATTTATCGTACGAGTGGGATGGACGGCGCCGCCATGTTTCAATATTTCCTTATAAGTCTGTGACTTTCCCAAGTTTTTCGGCAGTAGCAGCAGGGCTAACTGAGACATCGAAGCTCATAGAACGACCGAGTAGAGCGGAACATCGCGGCAGCGAGAATTTGCGGAGCAGAGAGGGAACTCGTGCCACCGCCTCCGTGCCTAAAACCGCAACTGTGGTCAAATCGATCAAGCCATCGAAAAAAGCCAGGGTAAGGATTAAGAAAATAGTGGTCGGCGGGAAACTCACTTCCAAGGTGAAGGCCAAGGTGCCAGGCCGGCGCCAGGTGACTCTAAAAACGACAACCAATAGTCTGGGCGGAAAGAAACCAAAACTATTGGCGGCAAGGCAGCCCGCGAACTCGGCTAATTCTACTCAATCAGAGACTTCGACTGATATTAGCGACGAACATAAATTGTCCTTCATTATAAAATATGATGGACTATATCGTGCGATGATTGACGGCCAAGAGTACACGGCGGGAATGAAAATCTCTACAGCCCGTGGTGATATGGTTATTATTGAGGTTCGCAAGCGGGCTGTCGATTTATTGCAGAAATCGGACAAGGGGTTTAAAAAATTTGTCCTTCGCCACCGCCGGCGGCGCTGATAGGCCACAGGTTCGAATCCCGCCGGGAACACCATCAAAATCAACACTTTAGAAAAATAGCGGCGTGAGACGGCTAACTGCTTATTCTAGTGGCTAAGTTGGTGTTATTTGGATTCTGATGCGGCCTTCCAGTTCAATGACCGCTCCGCAACAATCGGCCGGGCAGAGCACCCGTTGCTTCGCCATGGCGCCATACCGAAACGCCAGCCACGATCGTCGCGTCGAAACCCTTGGAGCGTTGTAGAAGCCGCTTTCCCCCTGCTGGGAGGTCATAGCGCACTTCGGGTACCTGGAGTTGCAATGCTTCGTAGTCTACCACATTGATATCAGCCCGCATGCTTGCTGCGATCCGTCCACGATCGCGGAGTCCAATTGCCTCGGCATTAGCGGAGGTCAGTCGCCGCACCACCTCTTCGATCCG
>CAJWZI010000317.1 GCA_913049615.1 uncultured Alphaproteobacteria bacterium
ATGATAATTTAAAAAAAATATAATAAAATAAATTACTTACAGACATTCGTTTACTTCCAAAACACTTCTAATAGATTTTTCCCTCCACAGGTATCGTGGAGGTATTGGATTCTCAGTTGATACAAAAGTTCTAAAATCCAAACTTATCCTAAAGAATGATGTCTCCTTACATTGCAGGGTATTAGGCAAGGTATAGGGAAGGTATTAGGAGGGTAGTAGGAAGGGTATTAGAGGGGGTATTGATTCGATAATGATTGATGTGATTGGGTGCAAATCGCAAGAGAATTAGCCAAAGCGGCCGATCCGGTAGGGTGTCATGTTGACACCAAGGGTTTCACCCGCGATCAACGATGCTATTATTTCGCCGGTTTTCGGCGCCATGGTCATTCCCGTGTGTCCGTGTCCATATGCGGCATATAGATTTGCAAACCCCGGCACTTCGCCAAGATACGGCACTGAATCTGGAGTGGAAGGGCGAGGCCCCATCCATTCTTGAACATCGTCAACATTCAAGTCCGGGAACATATCCTTAGCAAGTTTTTTGAAGACCCGGGCACGACGGTAATCGGGTGCCGCATCGACACCGGCAAATTCGGCTGTGCCTGCACAACGCACACCCGCTGACATTGAGCTGATTACGAATTTTGCGTCTACATTCATGATGGCATTATTTAGCGACACGCCGGGGTCGCGGAATACCAGATGGTAGCCACGTTCTGCCTCGAGTGGCGCTTTGATACCCAGATCCTGCATGAGTTTTCCCGACCAGGCCCCCATGGCGACGACGAGTTGGTTAGCTTTCACCGGCCCTGCATCGGTTTTGATGCGCCATGCGCCGCCTGCTTCTGGAACAAGGCTTTCGACCCTGCACCGCATGAAGGATACGCCCATTGTCTGAGCCTTTTCCGCCAAGACTTTGCCGATACCGCCAGGATCAAGAGCGCGGCCTTGTTGTTTGATAAGCACTGCGGCCCCGAATTGTTGCGAAAGTGCCGGCTCAATTTCGCGAAGCGCGTCGCCCTTGACTACTTCCAATGGGACCTGTCGCTCAGACCGCATTCGCCAACCGAGTTTAGACAAATCTGCATCGGCGGCATTTCGGAAAACATGCACGTAGACTGAATCGCGAACGAGTTCCTCGGAACCGGTACCTTTAAGATGATGTCGGTATAACGTTACGGTGGGCCGTGTTAGCGCCATCATCGCATCCGCGATTGCGGGAAGGCGGTATTCCTGGCCGGATTGGAAAAATTTTATCGCCCAGGGCAAAAATTTTATCGCGTATCCCGTCCGCAGCGCTACTGGTCCCTCGGGATCAAGCAACCAACCGGGAATACTCTTCCAAAGCCCAGGCATAGATTGTGGTACACAGGACCAGGGTGATAGGGAGCCTGCATTTCCATAACTGGCACCTTCCGCCGGTGGATTTCGATCAATCAACGCAACTTTGAAGCCTCTTTCTGTAAGTGAGAGCGCAGTGGTAATACCAACGATGCCTGCGCCTAATATGGTGACATCAGGCGTCGATCCATTCTTCTCAGCGGCCATTGCTTCCTCCTGATATGATTGCGGTCAGGGTAGTTTGCCGATGCCGTATTAGGCAATAAAATAGGGGACCGTCATTGCAGCGTGAGAACCGTAGACTGGCTGCCATTGTTGCCGCCGACATCGCGGGCTATTCCCGTCTTATCGGACAAGACGAGGAAGGCACGCTGCGCGCGTTGCGTGAACATCGGGCAGAATTGATCGATCCCTTGATAGAGCAGCACGGTGGACGCATTGCCAACACTGCCGGTGATAGTCTGTTGTTGGAGTTCCCTAGCGCGGTAGACGCGGTGCGTTGTTCCATTGCGGTTCAGGAAGGCATGGCGGAGCGAAACAGCGACACCGAAGCCGACCGCCACATAGTTTTACGTATCGGCATCAATGTTGGCGACGTAGTAGCGCAAGGCGACGACCTGCTGGGCGATGGTGTCAACGTTGCGGCGCGTTTAGAAGGTCTGTGTGAAGCAGGCGGTTTGGCGTTGTCTGATGACGCCCACCGACAAGTGCGGGACCGCCTGGAGGTTCAGTGGCTAGACGGCGGTGAGCATGAAGTGAAGAACATTGCTCGACCCGTCCACGTCTGGCGTTGGTCAACATCTGTTAGACAAACATCTGACGGCATTTCGAGCGACGGTGAAACGCTTCCGCTACCCGGTAAGCCATCCATCGCCGTGCTGCCCTTCGACAATATGTCTGTTGACCCCGAGCAGGAGTATTTCGTTGATGGCGTGGTCGAAGACATCCTGACTACTTTGTCGAAAGTGCCGCAACTGTTCGTGATCGCACGTAATTCAAGCTTCAAATACAAAGGCAAAAACCCCGATGTACGGGACGTCGGCCGCGAGTTAGGGGTTGCCTATGTCGTCGAAGGTAGTGTGCGCAAGGTCGGCAACCGAGTACGAGTAACTGCTCAGTTAGTTGAGTGCGTAACCGGCGGCCATCTCTGGGCCGACCGTTTTGACGGTGATCTAGATGACGTCTTCGAACTACAGGACCGCATTACCGAAGAAATCGTCATTGCCTTGCAAGTGAACCTTGCCGAAGGCGAAACAGCTAAGATCTGGCGTCAACGCTCTGGCAGCCCGCAGACCTATGCCGCGTTTCAAAAGGCGATGGAGCGCTATTCAAACTTCGCGCGTGAAAGTCACCGACAAACCTTGCAAATGCTAGAGGATATCCTGGCAACGAACCCGGATTACACAGCGGCACTTTACCTATACGGCCTGACATTGGTTGATCACGCGCGTTTCAGTTGGACCGACGACAGCGAGGTAGCCTACAAGTCGGCACTTGAAGCAGCGGAGCATGCACTCTCTGTCGACCCCAATTACGCCGATGCTTATTCGGTGATTAGCTATGCTCAAAGTTTCCAAGGCCAGCACGATGAGGCGGTTGCTGCGGCTGAACAAGCTGTCGCTCTAGAGAGAAATAACAGTGCAGTCTTCCATATGTCAGCGATGACGCACATCTATGCCGGTAACTTCGAAACTGGCCGCGATTACGAACGACAGTCTGGACGTTTGAACCCTATCGACCAATCCTATTCGTTGGTCGATCTAGCCCGAGCAGAGTATCACCTGGGAGAATACGAAGAGGCGCGCAGGCTAGCCACCGAAGTGCTTCAACGCCAATCGCGCTGGCTGACAGCACAGACGATTCTATTAGCAGCGTTATGGCGGTTGGGACGTGAGGATGAAGCGCGCGCAGTCGCCGCCACTATTAAACGCGGCCAACGGAGCTTCTCGGTCTCTCGTTGGGCGAAAGGTTGGCCCTACCGACGTGCAGAGGACCTCGCTGCACTGATGGACCCGTTGCGCGAAGCCGGACTACCCGAAGAATGATCGACGTCACCCACGAGCTTGCCGCCATTCTCACCGGTCGCGGAATGGTAGTACTGGAATGAACCCATGCCGCCGATG
>CAJWZI010000318.1 GCA_913049615.1 uncultured Alphaproteobacteria bacterium
GGCCGAAGCCAAGGCACCCGCCGAGGACGCTAGCGAAGAGGCCACGGAGGAAACCGCGAAGGCCGAAGCCAAGGCACCCGCCGAGGACGCTAGCGAAGAGGCCACGGAGGAAACCTCGGAGGAGTGATTCCGCCGGGACTTTTTGCTTTGGTGCGAAGAGATGGCTGACGAACACCTTTTGATGGGCGAAATTGTTGCAGCCCACGGCCTTAAGGGCCTAGTCAAGGTGCGCAGCTTTACTGAAGTGCCAGAAGATATCGTGGCCTACGGAGCCTTGCACGATCAATTGGGCCAGACCGTTGAGCTGTCCCTTCGCGGTCCCACGAAAGGTGGATTGCTGGTAGCGCTGTCAGGTATCACAAACCGCAATGAAGCTGAGGCGTTAAAAGGCACACAACTTTTCGTAGACCGAGGCGAGTTGCCAAATTTGTGTGACGAGAATGAGGAATATTATCATGCGGATCTAATCGGTTTGTCCGCAAACTTGCCGGATGGCGAATTCTTTGGTCACGTCAGGGCTATACACAATTTCGGTGCCGGTGACCTGTTGGAAATTCAACCGAACGGGTCGAACGAAACTATCATACTTCGGTTCGACCGAGAAATGGTGCTCGAGGTTGATCTTGACAACAGTCACTTAGTGATTGCCAACCCGGCCGATGAAAACGACAATGAGTAGGGAGACATCGCAAAAGAAGAAAACCTGGACCGCGACAGTCTTGACCTTGTTTCCAGATATGCTGCCCGGTCCTCTGGGTCAAAGCCTGGCGGGAAATGCCCAAAAAAACGGTATCTGGCATTTGGAAACTGTGGACATTCGTGACTTTGCACGCGATAAACATCGCTCCGTCGACGATGCCCCATTTGGCGGTGGTCCTGGTATGGTCATGCGGCCGGATATTTTGGCAAACGCCGTGGATCATGTCCGGAGGGGCAAAAATCGGCGCTGCACGGACCGAGTTTTTTATTTGAGCCCGCGGGGACGGCGTTTAGATCAAACGCTGGCGCGGGAACTGGCGGAACAGGACGGCATTGTCTTAATCTGCGGGCGATTTGAAGGGGTCGACCAGCGGGTTCTGGAAAGCCGGGAGATTGAGGAAGTGAGCGTCGGCGACTATGTCCTCTCCGGGGGCGAGACGGCAGCGCTAGTTTTGTTGGATGCAGTAGTGCGACTGTTGCCCGATGTGATTGGCGATGCGGCGGCACTAAAGGAAGAGAGTTTTTCGCACGGTTTATTGGAGTATCCCCAATATACCCGGCCTCAAAACTGGGAAGGGAAAGAGGTGCCGGAAGTATTGATTTCTGGTCACCACGAAAAAATTAAGGCCTGGCGGTTGGCCCAGGCCGAGGTATTAACGAAGGCACGACGGCCGGACCTGTGGGACCGGTATCGACGAGCCGTTAAATCGCGAGGTTAGGGCAATGAATTTATTGCAGAAATTTGAAGATAGCCAATTGCAAGCCCGCAAGGCGGAGTATGATGCGCCAGAGTTTGCCCCTGGCGATACAGTGCGCGTTAATGTGAAGGTCGTTGAAGGAACCCGAGAACGAGTTCAGGCCTTTGAAGGTGTTTGCATTGCCATCAAGCGGGCCGGTATAAATTCCTCGTTCACGGTGCGAAAAATCTCCTACGGCGAAGGCGTAGAACGCGTCTTTCCTTTACATTCGCCCCGCATCGACAGCATCGAGGTATTGCGCCGGGGCCGGGTGCGTCGGGCCAAACTGTATTACCTGCGCGGCTTGAGAGGAAAACGGGCCCGCATCGCGGAAAAACAAGAACATCGTAGGGGTGGCAAGGCCGATTCAAAGGCAGGTGGTAAATAGATCTTATAAACGGGGCGCGACGGCATAGTCGCTCGCACCCCCTATTATCGGGAAATCCGAACGGGCTAGGACGGCAGCTCGTTCCTTGTCAGAACCTAATAAGCAAGGGGGCTGTTGAGTCATGGCTGGCAAAACACTTTACGACAAAATTTGGGACGCGCATTTGGTGGACCAGCAAGACGATGGCGCTTGCGTGCTCTATGTGGACCGGCACCTTGTGCACGAAGTCACCTCACCACAGGCTTTTGACGGCCTGCGGTCCGCTGGCCGCAAGGTCCATCGCTTGGACGCTACCTTGGCCGTGGCTGACCACAATGTCCCGACCAAGGACCGAGACCAAGGTATCCATGAGCCCGAAAGCAAGCTACAGGTGGAAACCTTGGAAGCTAATATCGCCGAATTCAATGTGCCCTATTTCCCGGTAAATGATCCCCGCCAGGGTATCGTGCATATTATCGGTCCGGAACAGGGCTTTACCCAGCCCGGCATGGTGATCGTCTGTGGTGACAGCCACACCGCTACCCACGGTGCCTTTGGCGCCTTGGCCTTCGGCATCGGCACCTCAGAAGTGGAGCATGTACTCGCCACACAAACTTTGATCCAGCAACGTTCCAAAAACATGCGCATCGACGTCGATGGCAACCTTCCAGTGGGCTGTACAAGTAAAGATCTGATCCTAGCAATCATCAAAAAGATTGGCACCGCTGGCGGTACGGGCTGTGTGGTAGAATATACCGGAGAGGCGTTGCGCGCCCTGTCGATGGAAGGGCGCATGACCGTCTGCAACATGTCGATAGAGGGTGGCGCACGAGCCGGACTAATTGCCGCCGACGAAACCACTTTCGAATATTTAAAGGGCCGCGCCATGGGCCCAAAAACCGGCCAGTATGAAGCAGCAGTAAATTATTGGAGAACGTTCCATACCGACGTCGATGCTGATTTCGACATTGATGTATCGCTGGATGTTTCGCAATTAATCCCGCAGGTCACCTGGGGCACCAGCCCGGAAAACGTGGCCGACATTACCGGCAATGTACCAACACTGGATCAGGCCCGCGACGACGATCAGCGCGTCGCTTGGGAGCGTTCTCTGGAATACATGGGTTTGGCAGCCGGTACAGCAATGCAGGATATTGCCATTGATAAAGCCTTTATCGGATCCTGCACTAATGGCCGGATCGAGGATATCCGCGCTGCAGCTGCCGTGGCCAAGGGCCACAAGGTGGCGGATGGCGTCCATGCCCTGGTGGTGCCGGGCTCAGGTCTAGTCAAGGAACAAGCCGAGGAAGAGGGTTTGGACAAAATCCTGATCGAGGCCGGGTTTGATTGGCGGGATGCTGGCTGTTCTATGTGTCTGGCCATGAACGCGGATCGGCTGGAGCCAGGCGAACGTTGCGCCTCCACTTCAAACCGAAACTTCGAGGGTCGGCAAGGATTTGGTGGTCGCACCCATCTGGTGAGCCCAGCTATGGCCGCAGCCGCAGCCATCGCCGGCCACCTGACTGATGTACGCGACATGACGTAGGGGGATAAAATTATGGAAAAGTTCACCACCGTTAACGGCGTGGCCGCACCCATGCGCAGCATTAATATCGACACTGACAAGATTATCCCCAAACAGTATCTCAAGACCATA
>CAJWZI010000319.1 GCA_913049615.1 uncultured Alphaproteobacteria bacterium
GGCACCGTACCCATGGGTCTGCGGCGAGACGCGTTGGCTGTTGCTGCCGAGGGTGTTTTGGCTGTGGAGCGAGAATGTGACGGAAATGACGATGTCGTCGGTACTGTAGGCATACTGCGCGTCACACCAGGCGCCATAAACGTCATCCCTGGGGAAGCAAATTTTACGGTCGATATTCGGGCCAAGGATGATGTGGACCGGCGAATTGTAGTGGCAGAGGTGAGCCGTGCTGTGCAGGAGGCAGCGGAGCAACGAAACTGTTTCGCCCAAATCTCGGTCTTACACGAGGCTGTCAGCGCGCCCTGCGCAGAACGAATGATCAAAATTATTGAACGGGCCATCGCGGCGGCGGGGTTTGAACCATGTCGAATGCCCAGTGGTGCTGGTCATGACGCGGCAGCGATGGCAGAACTTTGCGACGTTGGTATGGTTTTTCTGCGTAGCGAACGGGGCATTTCACACAATCCCGCTGAACGGACCAGCGAGGAAGATGTCACCGCAGGCATTAATATCATGATGAAGGTTTTGGACGAAATGGAAGGATATTAAGCCTTTGACTGATGCAGACCGGATCGGGACCTGGCTGGCCAGCCACAAGGAGGCGCAGATAGCCTTGTTGGCGGAATTGGTCAAGGTGCCCTCGGACAATCCACCTGGCGATTGTGCCCTCCACGGCGATCGAGCGGCGGAATTACTAGTAGCGATGGGATTTGATGTGGAACGCTATCCAGTGCCCGCGCGCTTATGCCAAGACAACGGCATGATCTCGGCCACAAATCTAGTTATCCGCCATAAGTTTGGAGAAGGGTTGGTCATCGCTTTGAATGCCCATGGCGACGTGGTTGCTCCAGGCGAAGGATGGAGCCGGAACCCCTATGGGGCAGAAATTGTTGACGGTTGGATGTATGGCCGGGGTGCGGCCGTTTCCAAGTCAGACTTCGTAACCTATGCCTACGCCTTGAAGGCATTGATTCAAACCGGTGCTAATCTGAAGGGAACGGTTGAACTGCATTTGACCTATGACGAAGAAGCGGGTGGCGCTATCGGTCCCAAATGGCTGATCGACGAAGGAATTTCAAAGCCGAATTATGCTATTTCGGCAGGTTTTTCATACGGGGTCATCACTTATCATAACGGCTGTTTGCATTTGGCTGTCCATGTAAAGGGAAAGTCTGCCCACGCGGCTAAGCCTGATACTGGCCATGATGCCCTGCAAGCCGCCAATTCGGTCATGACCATCCTTTATGATCACAAGAGCTTGCTGTTGGAACGAGAATCGGAAGTTGAAGGCATTGGATCGCCACAGTTGAACATTGGCCTGATCAAGGGCGGTATCAATACCAATGTGGTGCCTGATAAAGTCAGCATGCGACTGGACCGTCGCCTAATACCGGAAGAGGACGCCGCGGAGGTGGAATACGATCTGCGGTCGCTAATCAATCGATCAATCCCCGATTTAGAAGGAATTTCAGTGGATGTGGAACGTATCATGCTAGCCGAACCGCTGAAGCCGGTGGGTGATGTGCAACGGCTGGCATCTATCGTGCAAAAACATGCTAGCGCGGTCTTGGATCAGGATATTCCGCAAGCCGGGGTGCCATTGTATACGGATGCCCGTCACTATGCGGCCCATGGCATACCCACCATTCTGTATGGAGCGGGCCCCCGATCTATTGAGGATGCTAATGCCCATCGGGCGGATGAGCGTCTGCCCTTAAACCTATTGCAGGACGCAGCCAAGGTTATCGCCCTGAGTATCGCTGATCTGTTGGTCTGATCTGCCCATGACCCGAAACAGAGATGACGTCCTCGCCACGGCCTACCGATATTTCCTGGCAGTTTCCGAGGCCGGGTCCATGCGGGCGGCCAGCCGTGACCTGAACATTGCATCGTCGGCGGTCAACAGGCAAATTTTGCTGTTGGAGGATGCTATCGGCATGCGCCTATTCGAGCGCACGGGCCGTCGCCTTATTCTGACGGAAACCGGACACTTGTTGCTTCGACATGTGCAGGAAACAGCCTTCGGCCATGGTGAGGTGATGAGCGCCATTGATGCCCTGCGCGGTATCCGTTCGGGCCGAGTACGAATCTCCGTAGTGGAAAGTATTTCAACAGCCCTTCTTCCGGGGATCGTCGCCGGATTTCGCGATTGCTATCCTGACATCCATATCACTATGACGGTTACCGGTAGCGAAGGCGTAGCAGACATGGTTCTGGAGCGACAGTCGGACGTCGGTTTAACTTTCAAGGCCGCGCAAAGCCGCGGATTGGAAGTCATTTATCGTGCATCTTTACGGATTGGCGCGGTAGTGCATTGCCACCACCCCTTGGCCGAGCGGAACCAGGTGTCATTGGCCGAGTGCTTTGAACATTCGGTTGCCTACCCGGCCCGCAGCCTGAGTATTCGTCCGTTGCTAGACGAGGCTCTTCGGGCCGGAGGCATTCGCAGGCCCGCCGCTATGGAGGCGAATTCCCTACGCGTGATGTCCGCTTTGGCCCGCAACGGTAACTGCGTCGCCTTTCAAACCGTGGTCGGGATCGAACGGGATTTGGCTGATGGTACCCTGATCTTCATACCAGTGAATGACAAGGCGTTGGTTAGCAATGAATTTCAGCTAGTACGCCGGTCAGGGCGTGAAATGTCGCCAGCTACTGGGGCGTTTATTGAATACGCCACTCCTTGTCTACGGGAGGCGTTGCCCAAGTGAAACTTCTATGATGCTAAAATTAGGTATCTAATATCTAAAAATTGTTCTTTTTAGATATATGGAATTGGCTGATAGTTGCAGCAATTATGAAAATCCGCCTGCGATTTGGCGACATAACCGAAGTAATAGGGGTGGGAGCAAATTAATGGGTCGATTGACGACGCATGTGCTCGATCTCACAACGGGGAAGCCAGCACAAGGATTAGAAATTGAACTCTGGTCTCTTGAGGACGACACGTCGGTACACTTAAAGACCGTGCAAACCAATGAAGACGGTCGCGTTGATGAACCCCTTTTGAAGGGTAGCGTTCTGGTTACAGGCATCTATGAATTGAGGTTCAAGGCCGGTGAATATTTAAGCCGCCAGGGTCTGACCCTACCCGATCCATTGTTTTTGGATATCATTCCCATCCGTTTCGGCGTTGCTGAGCCGGACAGCGATTATCATATTCCCTTGCTACTTTCTGCCTATGGTTACTCCACCTACCGGGGTGGTTAGGACATGGCGCGCGACGTAATCAGATTCTTGCACCGTGGCGAGATCGTTGAACTGTCGGACGTTGGTCCCAACGAAACTTTGTTGGATTATCTGCGGCTGCGGAAAAGTTTGCGCGGTACCAAGGAAGGCTGCGGGGAGGGGGATTGTGGTGCCTGCACCGTGGTTCTGGGCAGCTTACGCGACGGCACTTTGATTTATGAGCCCATCAACGCTTGCATTCAATTGTTAGGCATGATTGACGGCAAGGAGCTGG
>CAJWZI010000320.1 GCA_913049615.1 uncultured Alphaproteobacteria bacterium
GGTTGTAACGATCAGCAGAATAGGCGTCCGTTTGTCATGCAAGGATTATGGAAAAGAGGGGATTAATATGGGAATCTACAGAATTTTGCAGTTTAGCTAAACCTTAAACACTCTAGTTTTTTGCTAAACACTGACTAAAAATTATTGAATTAAAATTGGCATTGTGATTTGATAAAAAAATATTTATTTTATAATGCCAATTTAAGCTGCCTACAAGGGATCAAGCAGCCATTGCTGCGCCGTTCCAGCATAGCGTGGAATTTACGGTTAATTCCCTGTAATTTGGGCTTTTGCTTTCGCCCCTTTCTTTATTCCCTTGTGGGTTTATACGGATCTCCGGCAGAGCTTTGAGCAAGCGGCGCGATGCCGTCAACGTTATTCAGCCCGAAGATACGGGTGTCACAGTCGAACCAGCTATCTCCACGGCCGTGACGGAAAGTTTCATGCCCGAACCAGCGTAGATTTGCTGTTCGCGGGCCGCTAAACTTGTTCCATGGTGAAGGGGACTCAACGTAGATTAGCGGCTATCGTCTCGGCTGATGTGGCCGGTTATTCGCGACTAATGGGCGTGGACGAGGAGGGTACACTTGCTGCATTGAAAGCACACCGCCATGCGATGGATCCGGTGGTATTCAGTCACGGTGGCCACATCGTCAAAACCACGGGTGACGGCCTATTACTTGACTTTCCATCGGCCGTGCAAGCAGTCAAGTCGACGCTTGCGGCGCAGACGATCATGGCGGAACGTAATGCCACACTGCCGCAAGAACGCCAGATGCAATTTCGCATGGGCGTGCATGTTGGTGAAATTATCGACGATGACGGCGACATTTTTGGTGACGCAGTCAATATCGCCGCACGGCTGCAGGAAGGGGCGGAACTCGGCGGCATCTCCCTTTCGGGACCGGCGCGCGACGCCGTGGTAAAGAACATTAATGCGCCACTTATCGATCTGGGGAAAGCTAACTTCAAGAACATCGCCGAACCGGTGCGGCACTGGCGGGTGGATATGGGCGGTAGCCGCCAAACCGCGCTTAATGCTGCAGCGTCACAGGCACCTTCCGATCGCTCGGCTCTGGCCGTGTTGCCATTCGAAAATATGTCCGGAGACGCGGAGCAGGAGTATTTCTCCGATGGCATCTCCGAGGATATTATTACCGCACTCTCACGCATCCACGGGCTTCGCGTGATCGCGCGCAATTCGACTTTCGCCTACAAGGATCAGGCCAAGGATATCCGCCTAATTGCGACCGAGTTGGACGCCCGCTATGTGCTTGAAGGCAGCGTCCGTAAGGGCGGCAACCGGGTTCGTATCAACGCTCAGTTGATCGACGCGACCAACGGCCAGCACATTTGGGCTGAACGTTACGATCGTGAACTGCATGATATTTTTGAAGTCCAGGACGATATCACGGCCAATATAGTAAACCGCACAGCGCCCGAGTTATTGAAGGCGGAAGGAAAACGCGTACGCGACCGAGATTCTACTCACCTGGATGCGTGGAACCTCTTTTTGCAAGCACGCGCTGCCTACAGCGAAGCTTCAAAGAACGGGTTCGAGCGTGCTGAGAGGCTGTGTCGGCAGGCGATCGAAAGCGATCCAAATTACGCCCCAGCCTATACGCTTCTATCTAATTCCCAATACCAGCTTTTGGTCTTCGGTTATCTTCGTGGTGATAGCGCAACTTGGCAGGCAATGCTCGATAACGCAGAGACCGCATCTCGGCTCGATCCAGATGAATTACTCTGGTACGCAGCTATTTTAGCAAATATGGGTCAATTCGCAAAAGCACTTGGATTTGCCGAGCGCAGTCTCAAGCGGAATCCGGGCTATGCACCAGCGCACAGTGTTCTAGGCGGTGCTCTATATCGTGATGGCCAGTACGAAGCAGCCGTCGCCGAGTTCGAGACGGCTCTTCGTTTGAGTCCGAACAACCCGGATAATTATCAATCTGCGACTCTACTGGGATTTACCCACTACAGTCTGCGGAACTATGACGCGGCGTTATCATGGGCGGATGAAGCGATCCGCATGGCGCCGACATTCGCGCAAGCTTATTCATTGCGCGCCGCCTCGCTGGCAAAACTTGACCGGATTGACGACGCCCAAGTCGCAGCCGGCCATTACCTCGAGGCGGTGCCGGGTACCACGGTTACCCGCGTCGCCCGCAGCAACCGGCTACGCAAGCAAGAAGACATGGATCGTTTTGGCGAAGGTCTGTTGAAGGCTGGACTGCCAGAATGAAAACTTTAGCCTAAAATCTGTCTGTTAGTATCCACTAATATAGCGCCCGGTATTGGGGTTGGGAGTACGTGTTGGTTTGCGTTAGTTGCCTTTTATAAGTCAGCCCATATTTGCGCCAGTTGGCCCAAGTTGCGTGCCGCTGACGCCGTTGCGGTCTATTAGCTAGCCTCAGAGGCCGTAAAGGTCGGCCATCTCGTCAATCAGGCCGCGCTGGAATGCGGCAAAACGCTCCGTTGGCTGCTGAGATTCGAACAGCTCCAGGTAGGGATCTTCGACGCCCATGTTGTGGCCACACATGACCTCGATCAGGGCATGGCCGCAGAACGGTACGCAGGTCTCGGCATAGCCGCCCTCGTGGGTCACGGCTATTCGGCCATCGCAAAGCGCGTCGGCCATAGCCATGACGATACGCATCATCTCGCGATAAGATCCGCTGTGCAGTAGCATGCGGGCAAGAGGGTCGACCCCGTTAGCATCGAACCCGCTGGCAACGACGATCAGGTCCGGCTTGAAGGCCATGACCGACGGCTCGACGATCCGGCGCATGGCATACATGTAGGCATCATGGCCGCCACCAGGTAACAACGGCACGTTAACGGTGGTGCCTTCGCCGGCGCCCTCGCCCCGTTCCTCCACAGTGCCAGAGCCTGGCGGGAAGCAGTTTTCTTGGTGGAGGGATACGGTCAGCACCTCGGCTCGGTCATAGAATATCATCTGAGTGCCGTTGCCGTGATGAACGTCCCAGTCGATGACGGCCACCCGTTCGGTCTGGCCGGCCGCCAGCGCCGCCTCGACGGCAATGGAGATGTTGGATAGCAGGCAGAAACCCATGGCCTGGTCGGGCAGGCAATGATGCCCGGGTGGTCGGGACAAGCTATAGGCGTTGCGGAACTCGCCCTTCAGCACGCCTTCCACGGCAGACTTGGCTAGCCCGGCGGCCAATTTGGCGATCTCGTAGGAACCCTTGCCGAAGGGTGCATAGAGGCCGACCTCCCCGCCACGGTCGTCACTCAGAGTCTTGAAGCGGGCCAGATAGTCCTGGTCGTGCACCCGCAGTAGGTCCTCTTCCGTCGCCAGCTCGGCTGTCCGGTTATCTAGCTGCCGAGTCAGTCCCGAGACTTCCATCAGCGCCTTCAGCCTGCGCTTGCTTTCGGGCGATTCTGGATGACCGCCGGAAGCGGGCGGCTGTACCCAGCCG
>CAJWZI010000321.1 GCA_913049615.1 uncultured Alphaproteobacteria bacterium
GTTGCCAGCTAAAGCTTGGCCAAAGCGACAGCGGTGTCGCTCATCCGGTTCGAAAAACCCCATTCATTGTCATACCAAGCCATGACACGCACGAAGCGGCCGTCGATCACCTGTGTCTGGGTCAAATCAAAGGTGGAGGAGGACGGGTTGTGATTGTAATCGATCGACACCGTCGGTACCGCCGATGTTGCCAGAACCCCTTTCAGTTTGCCATTGGCAGCCTTGACGATAGCGGCGTTGACAGCCTCCGCCGTGGTCTTTTTCTTACTGCGGAATTTGAAATCAACCACAGAGACATTCGGCGTCGGCACCCGAATTGAAGTGCCGTCTAGCTTACCCGCCAATTCTGGCAGAACCAGACCAACCGCCTTGGCGGCACCGGTTGAGGTGGGGATCATGGACATGACGGCGGACCGGGCCCGGCGCAGGTCGCCATGCAAGGTATCCAACACCGGCTGATCACCGGTGAAGGCATGGATCGTCGTCATATAGCCATGTTCAATGCCCATGGCATTATTCAGAACGAAAGCAATTGGGGCTAGGCAGTTGGTAGTGCAGGAAGCGTTTGAGACCACTTTGTGAGACTTGCGCATCTTCTTGTGGTTAACGCCATAGACTACTGTGATATCCGCGTCGCTAGAAGGAGCAGAGATCAAAACCTTTTTGGCTCCAGCGGCCAAATGGGCCGACGCCTTATCCTTGGCGGTGAATATGCCGGTGCACTCCAAGGCCACTTCAACTCCCAGTTTTCCCCAGGGCAGATTGGCTGGATCACGCTCTGCCGTGACCAAAATGTTTCCCTTGCCAATGTTCATTCCAGTCTTGGTAGTCTTAACCTTGCCGGGAAAGGAACCGTGCACAGAATCAAAACGAAGCAGATGCGCATTGGTTTCAATGGGACCCAAGTCGTTTACGCCAACCACCTGAATATCCTTGCGCCTAGATTCCGAGATGGCGCGCAGCACCAGGCGGCCAATGCGGCCAAATCCGTTGATCCCCACACGAACAACCATTGTGTTCTCCTATCAGCACTATTGTTTAGCTAATTTTGTCTTGGCCGTATCAGCCACGACTTCCGCAGTAATGCCAAAATGCTTAAATAAATCCTCCGCTGCGGCCGACGCGCCATAACCCGCCATACCTACAAATCCGCCGGTTGAACCCAAATACCGGTCCCAGCCCATAGATATCGCCGCCTCTATGCCGATACGAACCGTTTCCGGCCTCAGGGTTTCCTGTCGGTAGAATTCGTCTTGTTCCTCAAACAATTCCCAGCACGGCATGGAGACCACACGGGTCGGTATATCGGCGCTTTGCAATTGATTTCGCGCCGCCACTGCGATGGAGACTTCCGAGCCCGTCGCCAGCAAGGTCACCTGCGCCTCGCCGTCAGCAGCAATCAATTCGTAGGCACCTTTGGCACAGACATTGTCGTCCCGATAATCCAGCCGCAGCGCCGGCACCGCCTGCCGAGTTAAAACCATGGCCGAGGGCCGGTCCTTGGCCGTCACCGCCAATTCCCAACATTCCGCAACTTCCATGGCATCGGCAGGACGAAAAACATTGAGGTTAGGCATGGCACGCAGGGCCGCCAAATGCTCTACCGGTTGGTGGGTCGGACCGTCCTCGCCCAGACCGATGGAATCGTGAGTCAGTACATAGATTGCCCGGCACCCCATCAGGGCGCTGAGTCGTATGGCCCCTCGCGCATAGTCCGAGAAAACAAGAAACGTGCCACCATATGGAATGGTTCCGCCATGCAAGGCTAAGCCGTTCATTGCCGCTGCCATAGCATGTTCCCGGACGCCGTAGTGGATATAACGACCCGAAAAATCCTCGGAGGTGACAAAACCGAGATCCGGCGTCAACGTGTTGTTGGAACCCGTTAGGTCGGCCGACCCGCCAACGGTCTCAGGCACAACCTGGTTTATGACTTTCAAGGCCCGTCCGGAAGAAGCCCGCGTCGCTATCTGCGGCTTTTCGTCCGCCAGTTCCTTGCGATAGTCTGCCATGGCATCGATGATGCCGGCGGGCAGATCGCCCGCCAGGGCCCGGTCAAAGGCGCCGCGATTGTCCGCATCCATGGCCTCCAATCTTGCCGCCCAGGCGTCCCGGGCTGCGCAGCCTCGGGCACCTGCTTCGTGCCAAGCCGCCACAACATTATTTGGCAATTCAAAGGGTGGGTAGGGCCAATTCAACTTTTCGCGGGCGGCAGTGATCTCGTCATCCCCAAGGGGTGCGCCATGAGCAGCGGAAGACCCCGCCTTGGTCGGAGCGCCGTGTCCGATAACTGTTCGGGCCGCGATCAGCGACGGCCGGTCGGCAAGACGGGCCTCGGAAATTGCCGCTTCTAATTTTACCGGGTCATGACCATCGACGCGAACCACATCCCAACCGTAGGCAGCGAACCGGGCGCACTGGTCATCGCTAACGCTCAGGCAAGTGCCGCCGTCGATGGAGATTTTGTTGTCATCGAATAGGACGATCAGCTTGCCCAATCGCAGATGACCCGCAAACGAGGCGGCCTCGTGACTAATGCCTTCCATCAGGCAACCGTCGCCGGCCAAAACGTAGGTGTAATGATCTACTAGTTCATCACCAAATCGGCTTGCTAGCATGCGTTCCGCGATAGCCATGCCGACCGCGGTGGCCAAGCCTTGGCCTAAGGGTCCGGTCGTGGTCTCAATGCCCGTAGCGGCTCCGAATTCTGGATGCCCCGCTGTATGACTGCCCAACTGGCGGAAGTTCCGCAACTGGCCCATGTCCATGTCTTCATAGCCGGTCAGGTGCAATATGCTATAGAGCAGCATGGAACCATGGCCGGCGGACAGGACGAAACGGTCCCGGTCAGGCCAGTGCGGCTGATTGGGATCAAACTTTAGAAATTGTGCAAACAGCACTGTGGCCATGTCCGCCGCGCCCATAGGCATACCGGGGTGGCCCGAATTGGCCGCCTGCACGGCATCGGCGGCAAGAAATCGGATGGCATTGGCCATTTCCGAATGAGTCGCAGCTTGAGACGCTGCTATGGCATCACTCGAGGTCATATTATGTCTCGGAATTGCCGGCGCATCAGGTCAAAGAAGATGAGCTGTTCTGGCATCTGGCAACCGGATGTACTGGCCTAGTGGACGGGCCAACCGGGTAAACGGCGCCGATTCCCGTGTCGGCGGCCAACATAACCGCTCACCTTGTTAGGTCAACCGCGAAAAGTGAATTTTAGCCCTCTTTCCACAACAAAAGGGCTCGGCATCTGTTGACGCCGTGGCGAAACGGGCTTTACCTTGTGCCGTAACGGTGTTGAACAAGCCTTTTAGATAAAGTGCGGAATTCACGATGGTGGACGAAGGTGGCGCGAAAGCCCGGCTGGAAGCGGCTGTAAAAAGGCTAGAATTAGCCCTCGGGCTGGCAGCAGAACGCAGCGGCACAGGAAAAGAGGA
>CAJWZI010000322.1 GCA_913049615.1 uncultured Alphaproteobacteria bacterium
GGATGCATATCTGCTGCGGGCCGAGGCACGGAATCGAAATTGTCGTAGCGGTCCTCGCCCCGTACTAGCAGGGAGGTGGTTCGCCCGCCGACTTGTTTACAATAAGTCGGAATGTAACGGATCGCGTAACCGTGGCGGGGTGCCTGTGTTTGGTTGATCTCCGAACCATGCACCATCAAAACATGATGCAGGGACATCTCACCCGGTTGCAGTAGGATGTCGACTGCGCAGTCTTCGTCCACTTTCACATCCAGAACCTGCCCGCGGCTGAGCAAATTTTCCGTCGCATAGGTGTCGCTATGGCCTTGCTGGCCTTGGATATGGCTTCCCGGAATTACCCGCATGCAGCCACTTTCCCGTGTGCTGGGTGTAATGGCGATCCAGGCGGTGACGATGACTTCAGGCTCCAGGCCCCAATACGTCAGATCTTGATGCCAGGAAACGAAGGCCCGATCATTAGGCGGTTTAGAAAAGAACGAAGACGACCAGCACAGGATATCCGGACCTAATATTTTCTCCACGTGATCAAGGATCGCCGGATCGCACACCAAATCGAACAGTTCCGGAAATATAATGTGGGCGTTAGAACCCAATAAATTCCTCGCCTCTGGTCCATATTGCTCATGGATGCCGGCGATTTTACCCGCTAATTTATCGGCCCTTTCCTCACTAATCACCCGAATTGGGCTCAGGAAGCCTTGCGTCTGATAGGCCTCATGTGTCACGGCCGGACTGGCTATACTGTCCAACATCATGTAACTCCCGAGAACACCCTATTGCGTCTACATGATAGGTTCATGGGGTTCGTAACGCAATTCGCCTAAAAAGACTTAGACGATCAACCTGACACTGTCATAAGACAATTTTTGTCGTAAGCTCAGACAAACCAGGATGACGAGGAACTCAGCGACCATGAAATTTGGTTACTTCACACTGTCCGACAACGCCTACCCAGGCAACCCGCGCAGCCCTAATCAGTTCATCAGTGAAATACGTGCACAGGCCATTCTGGCAGACCGCTTGGGTTATCACTCAGCCTGGATTGGCGAGCATCATTTTGACTCTCTTGGCGTGAATTCCCGTCCTGGCACCCTATTAGCCAGCATAATCCCGGAAACCAAACATATCCGCCTTGCTCCTGCTGTCAGCGTTCTGCCGCTGCATCACCCTCTGCACGTAGCGGAGGAATGGGCAACCATCGATCTGATCTCCGGTGGACGTGTGGATTTTGCAAGCGGGCGTGGCTACGACCGCCGGGAATTCGCACCCTTTGGCGCCCCATACATGGATTCCGCCGAGATGTTCGAAGAGGGCATCGAAGTTGTCCTCAAGGCCTGGAATTCTCCGGGGCCGTGGTCCCACAAGGGCCAGTTCTACGATATCCCGGAAATGGAAATGACCCCAAAACCGGTGCAATCGCCTATTCCCTTTTATATTGCATCATTCTCCGAGACATCCGCCGATATGGCGGCGCGGCATGGTTTGAATATCATCTACGCACCCTTTGCTGCCGGTATGGTCTACGGCGGCCTGGAACCGGCTGTGGCGAGCTACGTCGAAAAATGCCAGGCCTTGGGCAATAAACCGGGAAGGGCCATGTGCAGCTACTTCATTTATATCGCTGATGACGACGCAGCCGAGAATTATGGTCGAGAACGCCAAATGGCCTATTTCAAGCACTGCGTGCTGCCCGCCTTCCCAGACGATCCAGCCAAGGCACCGCCAACCATGCATTATTTTCTCGATATCATCAAAATTTTACGCAATATGAAAAAAGAGGATCTCGGAGAAAGATCCATACTGATTGGCCCGTCAGAGAAGATTATAGAGAGCCTGAAACGAGTTGAGGCAGCGGGTATCGAGGAAGTCATATTGTACTTCAACGTAGGCAACAAGCCCGATGCAATGGTACGCGAGCAGATGCACCGTTTTTCGGAAGAGATCGCACCAGCATTCCGCTAGACTATTTGAAATATTGAGGAGACCCGCCATGAATGTAATGCCAAATTCTGCTGCCGCTCGGGATATCGCCTATTACATCCACCCGCAAACGAATTTGCGCCGCCATCAGGAGGTAGGCCCCATGGTGGTGAACAAGGGCGATGGAATTTATGTAGAAGATGAGGCAGGAAACCGCTACTTGGAATGCGTGGCCGGATTATGGTGTGCCGCCTTGGGCTTCTCCGCCAATGAACGCATCGCCCGTGTCGCCTATGACCAATTGCTCAAAATGGGCTACTACCACACGTACCGCCACACGGCACATGAAAGCAGCATTGATCTCGCAGAGAAACTGATCCAGTTGGCACCAGTGCCTATGTCAAAGGTACTGTTTCAGTGCTCCGGCTCCGAGGCTAATGATACTGCAATCAAACTTGCCTGGTATTATCAGGCTGCCAAAGGCCGTCCGGATAAGGTCAAGATCATTGGCCGTGATCGGGGTTATCATGGCAGCACCATCGCCGCCGTCAGCGTTTCCGGCAAGCCGGATATGCATGCGGATTTTGCTCTGCCCTTGCCCATGATGCGGCACACCGAATACCCACACTATTACCGACGTCACGAAAATGGTGAAAGCGAGGAAGCATTTGCCACTCGCATGGCGGATGCACTTGAGGCCTTGATATTAGCGGAAGGCCCCGACACAGTTGCGGCCTTTTTCGCAGAGCCGGTTATGGCTGCCGGTGGCGCCATCATCCCGCCCGAAACGTACTTCGATAAGGTGCAGACTGTCTTAAAAAAATACGAAGTGCTTTTCGTGGCCGACGAAGTGGTTTGTGGATTTGGCCGCACGGGCAATTGGTGGGGCAGCCAAACCTTCAATTTGCAGCCTGACATGATCACCTGCGCCAAGGCGCTTTCGGCGGCTTATCAACCAATCTCCGCCGTCATGGTTAACGAGGATATCCATCAAGCCATGCTTGCACAGAGTGATAAACTAGGCGCTTTTGCCCACGGCTATACTCATGCAGGCCATCCGGTCACGACCGCGGTCGCCTTGGAAGTAATCAAGATATATGAGGAAATCGACGTCGTAACTCGCGCGCGGGAAGTAGGCGGATATATGATCCAACGCTTGCAATCCTTCTCCGGTCATCCGCTGGTTGGCGATGTACGGGGCATTGGCATTCTGGCCGGGATGGAGCTTATGGCCGACAAGGAAAACCGAACTCCCTTTGAACCCGGCATCGCGGGACCTACCGTGGACCGAATTGGCCGAAAAAACGGTTTGATCCTGCGGGTTATTGGTGACCGACTGGCGTTCGCGCCACCGCTGATCATGACCGAGGAGAATGTCGATGACATGGCGGAACGATTAGGACGCACCCTTGATCAAGCCCATGCGGAGATTACAAAAAGCTAGTAGAAACTATGATCCGCATTGCCTTCGATATCGGCGGAACCTT
>CAJWZI010000323.1 GCA_913049615.1 uncultured Alphaproteobacteria bacterium
TTGCATGTATTTCTAAGTTGATCAGGGCAGATTTTGACGTCTGAGTTCACCAGTCCTATGGTGGGGGATGAGCCAGCTTATCGATACTCTGAACCACATTGCCACTTGCTTGAATGGCGACGCCGCCCTGGTACGCCGTGGACGCTTTATTGATTTGGACTTTCTACTTGGCATTGGCGAGGAGACCCATTATTTGACCATTTCCGTCGGTCGGCTGTCCTCAATCGTGCCGGGACCCGTCCTTATGAAACCTTGGGAATTCGCAATTCGTATTGATGGGGAGGCTTGGGAACAATTTCGCCAACCTGTCCCAAAACCTAATTACCACGACATTTTCGCCATGTGCAAACAAGGCACAGCAAGTATCGAAGGGAACATACAACCGCTGATGGCTAATTTGAGATATTTCAAGGAACTTCTCGCACATGGCCGTTGAACTGGAGCCCATTGTTGGCCGTTATGCTCAGGTCGAAATACAAAATCGCGCCAACCGCATCTATTTCGAGGAGGCGGGTCAAGGCATTCCCCTAGTTTGTCTACATACAGCCGGCGCCGACGCCACGCAATTTCGTCATTTGCTGAACGACCAAAGTATTACAAAGGACTACCGCATTATTGCGTTCGATTTACCTTGGCACGGCAAAAGCCTACCGCCTGCTGGCTATCACATGGAAGAGTACAAACTGACCACCGAAGTTTATGTAGAGACAATCATGACGGTTTGCCGGGCTCTGGAATTAGAGCAGCCGGTGATCATGGGCTGTTCCATGGGTGGGCGCATCGTGTTAGAGCTGGCACTGAGCCGGGACAAAGAGCTACGGGCCGTTATTGCGTTGGAGGGTGCCGATCATCAGGAACCCTGGTACGACACGAATTGGTTGAATAGGCCGGATATTCATGGAGGAGAGGTTTCCGCCGGTCTGGTCTCCGGCCTGGTAGCACCACAAAGTCCGGAAGAATACAGATGGGAGACGTTATGGGGCTATCTACAAAGCGGCCCCGGAGTGTTCAAGGGGGATCTGCATTTTTATCGTGAAGACAGTGATTACCGGGACCGAGTTGCAGATATTGACACCGTAAACTGCCCAGTATACCTGCTGACCGGCGAATATGACTTTTCTTGCACCCCCGAGGACACATTGCGGACAGCCGCGCGAATTGATGGGGCGCAAGCCATCATAATGGAAGGCCTCGGTCATTTCCCCATGTGCGAGGATCCGGCACAATTCCGAAAATACATTATGCCTATTTTGAGCCAAATTAAGGGATAATTACGAGAATGCCCGATTATGACGTCATCGTTGTGGGGGGCGGCAACGCCGCATTGTGTGCTGCCCTATCCGCTCGGGAATGCGGCGCTTCGGTGGTGGTTTTGGAACGAGCACCACAAGATGAAGCCGGTGGTAATTCCCGTTTTACGGCCGGTGCCATCCGCACCGTCTATAACGGCCACGACGATATCCTCGATCTGATGCCCGATTTGACAGATGAAGAGAAAAATAACACGGACTTTGGCAGCTACACCGAAGAGAAATTTTTTGACGACATGGGGACAGTAACCGATTACCGCACTGATCCCGATCTGGCGGAAATATTAATTACCCAATCCTTTCTGACTCTTAAGTGGATGCAAGGTAAAGGTATGCGATTTATGCCCCTCTACGCCAAACAGGCTTTCAAAATAGACGGCAAGTTCAAGTTCTGGGGTGGTTTGACGGTGGAGGCCTATGGCGGAGGTCCCGGGTTGATTGAAGCATTGACGGAATCCTGCAAAAAAGAAGGTATTGAAATTCGCTACGAGGCCCGCGCCCTGTCCTTGATCAGAAATGACGATGGCGTCCATGGCGTCAATTTGCGCCAGAGTGGCAAGACGCAAGAATTGATAGCCAAGTCCGTTATTTTGGCATGCGGCGGCTTCGAGGCGAACGCGGAAATGCGCACGCGATATCTGGGCCCCGGGTGGGAACTGGCTCCAGTTCGCGGCACCCGGTTCAATACCGGAGACGGCATCAATATGGCACTGGAAGCTGGCGCCAGTCCGCGGGGCAACTGGTCCGGCTGCCATGCAGTGGCATGGGATCGCAATGCGCCTGAATTTGGCGACCTCGCAGTTGGCGACGGTTTCCAGAAACACAGTTATCCCTTTGGCCTGATAATCAACGCTGATGGCAGGAGGTTCGTCGACGAAGGCGCCGACTTCCGCAATTACACCTATGCGAAATACGGCCGAGAAATCCTCAATCAGCCCCGCCAATTCGCCTATCAAGTCTTCGACCAAAAGGTGGTGCACCTTTTACGGGACGAATACCGTATCCGAGAAGTCACCAAGGCCCAATCGGATACCCTTGAGGGCCTGGTGGCACAGATGGAGGGCGTGCACCCAGATCAGTTCCTTCGTACAATTGACGAATATAACGCCGCTGTGCAATCCGATATCCCCTTCAATCCCACAATCAAAGACGGCCGCCGCACTGAGGGACTGACCGTGGATAAGACTAATTGGGCCAATACCTTAGACGAACCACCTTATATGGCCTTTGGTGTTACCTGCGGCATTACCTTCACATTTGGCGGCGTTCGGGTCGACAAGAACGCCCAGGTCATTGATACCGACGGCGAAGTAATACCGGGTCTCTATGCGGCCGGGGAGATGGTTGGTGGTCTGTTTTATTTCAATTACCCGGGAGGGACCGGTTTGATGTCCGGAGCAGTTTTCGGCCGCATCGCCGGCGCCGCAGCATCGAAAGGTTGATGTAATGTCAAACGAAACTCTTGGCTTCATCGGTCTGGGCGTCATGGGCGAACCCATGTGCCACAATCTGCACAAAAAATCCGGGCGCAAAGTCATGGCCTATGACATTGATCCCGCACCGCTAGAACGGGCTCGAGAGGCCAACATGGGTGTGGCTAACAGTCCGCAGGATATAGCCAAAAATTGCGATATAATTTTCCTATCCCTGCCCAGCGGCGTGCAGTTGGAGCAAGTTTGCCACGACCTAAATCCTTATATGCGTGCCGGTCAAACCATCGTAGACACTACCACCGCCCCGGTGGCTCTGACCAAGAGTCTGGCAGCGGAATTCAAGGCCATGGGCGTGGACTACGCCGACGCCCCAATCGCGCGCACCCGGCAGGCAGCCCGCGAGGGTACTCTGGCCGTGATGGTTGGTGCAAAAAGTTCGGTTTTCAAAAGGATTGAACCATTGATCGGCTGTTATGCCAACGATATCTCCCTCTGTGGAGACGTAGGCAGCGGGCAAATCGTGAAAATCCTAAATAACATGATCGTGGCCGAAACCGTCAATGCCATCGGCGAAGCCTTGACCATTGGCCGGCGTGCGGGCCTTGACGACGCCTTGCTGCTGGACACCCTATCCAAAGGATCGGCGGATAGCTTCGTTTT
>CAJWZI010000324.1 GCA_913049615.1 uncultured Alphaproteobacteria bacterium
GATAACGCTTGCAGAGCCGCTAGTTTCTCCGACGATCCCAAGATCGGTTCACCGACCTCGCCCGTCAGTTGTCTGCCGGAGAATTGCAATTGGTTGGCTTGATGATGATCAAAGCCGGCTGCTGCTGCCACACGCTGAGTGAAAAATGTAAATCCCCCCGAAACCAGCGCTGTGTAGGCGCCGTTCGCAGTCATGGTAGCGACCAGTTGCCGGGCCCCGGGAGTGAGGTGAATTCGCTGATCGAATACGTGCTCAAGGTCGTTTACGCTTAATCCCTTTAACATGGCGGCCCGCTCCCGTAAGGCGGCGGGAAAATCCAACTCACCCGCCATGGCGCGCTCTGTTATCATGGCGACCCTGTTTTTCAGGCCCAACAAATCGGCCATTTCGTCAATGCATTCGGCGGTGATGATAGTGCTGTCCATGTCCGCTACTAGCAATTTCTTGCGTCGGGTTCCGCCGTTTGGCTGACAGAACAAATCCACTGGCACATCGCTGAGTGCGCTGCGCATCTGATCCACGATGCTGCGCTGGGCGGCGTCGAAAAATAAATCACAAGCCGTACCTTCCGCCAGCCAATCGATATGACTGTTTCCAGGTAGTAGGGATTTTGCTAGATGGACGTGGTCGTTGGTCAACGGCTTCGCTATAAGGGTCAAAACATGGGACATGGGGGACCGGTCCGTTCGTGGAAAACACTATTCTGATAGCCGGCCCAACGGCCAGTGGCAAGTCTCGTTTGGCATTGGAACTGGCATGTAGTCTAAACGGCATCATAATCAATGCCGATAGCATGCAGGTTTACCGGGAATTGAGGGTGCTGACGGCTCGCCCTGATGTGCGGGATGAAGCCTTGGCGCCCCATCGCCTTTACGGAATCATTGCCGCCAGCGCGCCCTTCTCGGTGGGTCGATGGCTGGATATGGTTGTTGCGGAAATTGCTGCAGCCCGCAGTGCTGGCTTGGTTCCAATTCTCGTTGGTGGTACGGGATTCTATTTCCAGGCCCTGACCGAGGGCATTGCCAAAATCCCGGATATACCCAACAATGCTCGTAGGCGTGCCCGTAACTTGTTGGACAAGTTAGGCGCAGCGGGTGTGCACGCTGTCCTGGAAGTTCGGGATCCAAAAATGGCGGAACGGCTAAAGCCCACGGATTCTCAACGTCTGGTCCGTGCCCTTGAAGTTATCGAAGGGACTGGTGTCTCACTGGCGGAATGGCAGAGCCAACCACCCACTACTCCCATCTTGCCAGGGCCCTGGTGCGGTTTTGTTCTAAATTGGCCGCGCTCTGAATTGTATAGTCGCTGCGACCGGCGTCTTGAACAGATGCTGGATCATGGTGCTTTGGACGAAGTCAAGGCCCTGGCGGCGCTAGACTTAGACCCGGCCCTTCCAGCCATGAAGGCCCTGGGCGTCCCGGGGCTGATCAAACTGATCCGAGGCGAAATGAATCGGGCCTCGGCCTTGGCGACGGCGCAACTGGACACCCGGCGTTACGCCAAACGGCAGATGACTTGGTTCCGGAACAAGATGTGTTCGTGGAATCATCTAAATGCGCAAGATTCGGAAAGTTTATCAAAAATTATCATTCCATTTATGTCAAAAAATCAGTTGACCGCATCTGATTAAGGCGCTATGTTCCGCCTTGTCCTTGGCGCTCAAAGACAAAAAAGGAGCGCCGGGTCTGTTCCTTGAAGCCCCTCTTATGAGGGGTTTTATTTTGTTTTTCATTCATTCGCCAATCGACGACAGCCGATGGTAAACCCGCTACAGGAGCAAATTATGTCGGGTACTGAACAAGACGTCTTGGATAACGAAAACCCTAAATCCGGGGTCACTCCTGAAACCATGAGCGGCGCGGAAATCCTTATCCGAGCCCTAACGGACCAGGGTGTAGAGGTAATTTTCGGCTATCCGGGGGGCGCTGTACTGCCAATTTATGACGCCTTGTTTTCGCAAAACCAAATTCGTCATATTCTGGTCCGGCAAGAGGGCGGCGCAGTGCACGCGGCAGAGGGTTACGCGCGGTCCACTGGAAAGCCCGGCGTGGTGCTGGTGACCTCCGGCCCCGGCGCCACCAACGCGGTCACGGGCCTGACCGATGCACTTATGGATTCTATCCCTATTGTTTGTCTGACCGGACAGGTAGCGACCCACCTAATTGGAAACGATGCTTTTCAGGAGGCTGATACTATCGGCATCACCCGTCCCTGCACCAAACACAATTACCTGGTTAAGGACACAAGCAAAATGGGCCAGGTTGTCCACGAGGCTTTTTACGTTGCGACACAGGGCCGCCCCGGCCCAGTGGTAATCGACTTGCCCAAGGACGTCTGCGTCAATCAGGCGGCCTACGAAAAACCGGACTTGGCCAGTTTACATCATAAAACCTACCGCCCCGCGGATGTGGGTAATGAGGCGCAGGTCAAGGAAGCTGTGGAACTGATCGCAGGTGCTAAACGGCCTGTGTTCTACACCGGTGGTGGCCTGATTAATTCAGGACCTGAGGCCTGCAACCGCCTGCGGGAACTGGTTAAAATGACAGGCTATCCCATCACCAACACGTTGATGGGCCTTGGCGCCTATCCAGCTTCGGATGATCAGTTCATCGGTATGCTAGGCATGCATGGCACCTATGAGGCCAACCATGCCATGCATGACTGCGACGTGATGATCTGTCTTGGTGCCCGCTTTGACGACCGAATCACCGGGCGTTTGGATGCTTTTTCACCGGATTCGAAAAAAATCCATGTGGATGTGGACCGCTCGTCAATTAATAAGAACATTCATGTGGATATTGGCATCGTGGGTGATGTGGGCCAAGTGCTGGGCCAGATTCTTGAATACTGGAAGGCGAAAAATTACAGCCCAAATCGTGAGGCGCTTTCTGAATGGTGGACAATCATTCAGCGTTGGCGCTCTCGCGACTGTCTGTCGTACAACCAGGGCACGGAGGTCATCCTACCCCAACATGCGATCAAACGACTGTACGAGCTGACCAAGGGCAGGGATACCTACATCACAACTGAGGTAGGGCAACACCAGATGTGGGCGGCGCAATATTACAAGTTTGAGGAACCGAACCGCTGGATGACCTCTGGCGGTCTGGGTACCATGGGTTATGGCCTGCCAGCGGCGGTGGGCGTGCAACTAGCCCATCCAGAAAGCCTGGTGGTGGATATCGCTGGCGAAGCCTCAACCATGATGAACATTCAGGAACTGTCAACAGCTATTCAATACCGCCTCCCGCTCAAGATTTTCATCCTTAACAACCGCTGGATGGGCATGGTGCGGCAATGGCAGCAATTGCTGCACGGCTGCCGTTATTCGGAAACCTATTCAGAGGCTCTGCCTGACTTCGTCAAACTAGCGGA
>CAJWZI010000325.1 GCA_913049615.1 uncultured Alphaproteobacteria bacterium
ATGAAATTCGGCATATCCACATAGCAGGTTTAACGTACTCATCCTCATGGCCCATTGAGCCGGTCCCACACGTGACCCCATTATTTGCGAGTAACGTGTCATGATGATGCGCGGCGGCATGACGGGAGAAACAGAGACGATGATTGAAGTTATTCCCATTGGCTATGTGCGCGGTGGTCGGGCAGAGGCCCGGGATGACAATTGGGCCCTTGAGCAAGTTTCTATCGAACTCGACGGCGAACAAGTCGCAGCCGATTCCATGGCCGGACTAGAACAGTTTTCCCATGTAGAAGTCGTATTTCATTTTCATAAAATGGATCAGGCAAAGATTGTCTCAACGGCCCGGCACCCCCGCAACAATTGCGATTGGCCTAAGATTGGCATATTTTCCCAACGCGGCCGCGCCCGACCCAATCGCATAGGCGTCACGGTTTGCGAGCTTGTTGCTGTCAACCGCATGTTATTGTCGGTGCGAGGCCTGGACGCAATCGACGGCACTCCGGTTCTCGACATAAAACCATATTTGAGCGGCTTTGCCCCCCGCGGTACCGTGCGCGAGCCTGATTGGGCGCGGGAGATTATGGCGGATTATTGGTAGTCACCGCCAAATTACTGATATTTCCGGTTCGGGCGCCTAATAAGTTGTCCCGGGTATGACCCACAGGCAACACCAAGTCATCGTTAGGAATTTCTGCTATAGTTCAGTGCTAGCTTAGAACAGGAGGCCGCCATGGCTATTTCAGGTATCAATCATCTCGCCTTCATCACCCACGATCTGGAGGCTACGATCCGATTTTACCGGGACCTTTTGGGCATGACGCTGGAGGCCGGGGTAGGTCACGGCGGCTTCCGTCATTATTTCTTCCGCGCCGGTGAGGCCCAGGTGGCATTCTTCGCCTACCAGGGAGCTTCTGCCATGCGGCCAAAAAGTCATGGCACACCCACTCATGAACCTATTGGCTTTGACCATGTTTCCCTAACCTGCGATACCCGTGAGGAATTATTCGCCTTCAAAGACAAATTGGAAGCGGCAGGCTTCGAGGTTTCCGGTGCCGTCGATCACGGCTTATTATGGTCAATATATTTTTACGATCCCAATAATATCCCTTTGGAGATCAGTTGGGATATTATGAAGGTAACCCAACCACCAGCGGTTTCGGATGACATGCCGCTTGACATTGTGGCTGAGGGGGCCGAACCGCAGCCCGGGGTCTGGCCGGAGGTAACCAATCGGACCCCGGTGGAGCGAATGATTGCCCATGCCGGCAATGGTCATGACATGCGGAACACCGCACTGTCGGAAAATCGCGGTGTGTATACGGATGAGTACCAAGCTTTTATTGAAGCCCATTCGAACGCTGCTGAATAATCATACCCAAGGGTGACTTCGACCTAGACCGCGGTTATAAAATGACCGACCATGCCGCTGTTCTTTTGGGGTAAACGTGACGTTTTCTGGATTGTCTATGTGCGTTGTGCTCGTACCCGCTAGTGCGTTGGCCTCATCAAATTTCATTTGTTGAAGCCTTGCGTGAACCAAAGAAAAATCCGGCGCGCCCGGATCGTGACTTGGGCGCCATACCCCCATCCTGGCGGCGGACGGCAATTACCCTGTTCCTGGTCGCGGCGGTGGTGCTGCCGTTCATCACCGAGGGCTACACCACCTATCGCCTGGCCATGGTCGGTGCCCTGGCCATCGCGATCCTGGGGATCAACCTGCTGACCGGGTTGAGTGGTCAGTTCTCCCTGGGCCACGGGGCGTTTTTCGCCATCGGGGCCTACACCACCTCCATCGCCATGTCCCACGGCGGGCTGTCCGCCTATAGCGCCCTGCCGCTGGCGGCGGTGGCCTCGTTCACGGCGGGATTTCTGATCGGCTGGCCGGCCCTGCGCCTGAGCCTGGTGCACCTGATGCTGATGACCTGGAGTTTGTCCCTAGCCCTACCCCAGGTCCTAAAACTGGATGCTCTGACCCCCTGGACAGGCGGCGTGAGTGGCGTTTATCTGGACCGACCGGATCCTCCTGCTTGGCTGGGCCTGAGCGATGATCAGTATTGGTACTTCGTAACCTTAATCTTCATGCTGGGGCTAATCTGGCTGGCCACCAACCTGTTCAACAGCCGGTCTGGTCGAGCGTTGGGCGCTATTCGCGATAATGAGATAGCTGCCGCACCCATGGGCATTAATGTGGCCATATTTAAGACGACGATCTTCGGTATATCCGCTATGTACGCAGGCATTGGCGGCGCCTTGACCGGACTGCTGGCGGACTTCGTAGCGCCCGATACCTACAGCTTGTTCTTTTCCATTCTGTTGCTAGCCGGTGCCGTCATGGCAGGGATTTATTCCGTTTGGGGCGCCGTGGTGGGCAGCATGCTAGTGCTCTATCTGCCCGCCGCCCTGCCGACCAGCTTGGCCCTGATGCCCATTGGCTTCATCGTTCTGGCGGTGGCATTCGTGATGCCGGACGGGATTTCTGGCCTCCTGTCGCGAAAATATCGCCAATTCGCGCTACGCCGAAAACTACATCATTAGCGGCTTCGATCTAGGAGATTTTATAGCGTGAAAATGCGTCCATCGTTTCGGCATAACGTTACTAAAGAGTTAGTTATTTTGGCAGAAAGGAAATGGAGATGATCGAAGTTAATGGCATGGCTCACGTCATACTTACCGTCAGCCAGTATGATGCTGCTAAGGCTTTTTATGGACGACTTATGCCTGCGCTGGGCCTGGAGAATGTCTTTGACGGCGAAAATATGTGTTATTTTGTTGGCGCCCGAACTGCTCTGGGAGTTCAACCCTGTCTGCCTGAATTTGCAGGTGAGAGCTTCAAGCAGGGGCGCGTAGGGTTGCATCACATATGCTTTCGCGCTCGGTCACGTGAAGATGTGGATCAGGTTGATGGGCTACTTCGTGACATGGGCGCCCATATCGTCAGCTCGGCCAAGGATGGCCCCTGGGCGCCTGGTTATTACTATGTCTTGTGTGAGGACCCTGACGGCATTCGGGTAGAAATCAATTATGTGCCGGGTCACGGCGTGCTGGCAGAAGATGCCGGCTTCAATCCCGCTGACGATTGGCATTAGAAAAAGCTAATTGGAGAAAATTTATGGATCTCACCACCGTCGAGTACGAGAAAAAGGGCCATATCGCATATGTCGCCTTGAACCGGCCCGACAAACTGAATGCCATGGACGCAACCATGCACGAGGAACTAGGCCAGGTCTGGCAGGATTTTCAGGCGGATCCGAAATTGCGTGCTGCGATTTTGTCCGGTAACGGACGGTGTTTCAGTGCCGGCGCCGATTTGTCCGGTGGCGCGCCGGAAAACTACAAATACACTGGTAATTTCCCGGA
>CAJWZI010000326.1 GCA_913049615.1 uncultured Alphaproteobacteria bacterium
TCTCGGTCACGCCGTTGCGGATATCCGTAGCGAAGTCGTCTCGATGCTGATGTAGTTCCTTCAAGGTCTTTGTCGCGGCGTAGCTGCGCAGAGCTCCGACGACCTTGGCTTCGAGAAGGTTGCGCACCATGTCGGAATTGAACGTCTTCTCACCCAGACTGCGGGATGCAATCAAGACCGCATCTTCCGTATGGCCAACGTGGGTATACAGTTCCACCACCGCATCGATCCGAATGTTGTCCGAGGTCAGAATGGCCTGATCCCTGGAACGGGAAATGATAAGTTTCAATGTTTCTAGGGATACCCAACTAACCTCGTGAAAAACCGGTAGGACCAAGGCGCCCTTGCCCAAGCAGACTTTGGTGCCGCGAAAGCCAGTGCGAATGAAGCACATGTTGGCCGGCGAGCGCTTGTAGACCCAAATTGAAATAATGTAGAGGATCGCGATGACAACGATGGCCGTAATCAGTAGCGCAATTCCAACTTCTAACATCGTGAAGATACCCTTATCTTTGTGTTCGTATTCCTGTTTGCAGGAACTATAGTTTCAAACAAGCTCGTTCAGACAGTGCCGTTCGCCCCGCGCACCCCGAAATCAAACATGGGCGGCGGGCGGCGGTTACGCTTCGTGCCTTCGCGCAACTCCAGGGTCGCACGCAGATCGACTACAAAATCGTCGCCATGCAGGACAACGCCATAATCTTGCCGGGCGGAACCGGCGCTAAGCAAGCGGCGGGCCACATCTTTGCGTACCTTGCCGGGTTCCCGTTCTAAGGGGTCGCCCCAGCCTCCGCCGCCAGCGGTGCGGAATACCACCCGGTCACCGGGGCGGACGTGGACATTGTCAATTTTAGAGGGCAGGGGAGTTTTCTCACCGTCCTGGCGGACCAGCCATTTGGCTGAAACCGCGCCGGGTTTGCCGCCCAGAATTCCCCAGGGCTGACTTTCGTGGCGGTCATCATGGATCGACACATCGCCTTCCGCCAGAAGATGATAGATCTTTTCGATACCATTGCCCCCCCTGTGTAGACCGGCTCCGCCTGAGTCTATCACCGAATTACAGCCCTTGATCACCATAGGATAATAGGTTTCCAGATATTCGGTGGGAATGCTCTCGAACAACGGCCACCAGGAATGGCCGTCCATGCCGTCGCCAATAGGCCGGCCGGGAATTCCGCCATAAAGCATCTCCATCAATTGGAAATTCTGGTTGTCTTTATCGGTCCCAGAATACAGGAAATGCGGGCTCGACCCATAACCGGCAGCCGTAGCCATGTCCGGTGCATTATGGCTTAAGACGCCGCCCAGAACATCGAATTGCCGTGACAGAGTATGGGTGCGGCAGCCTAATGGCGCGGGGAATTCGGGTTGGACCAAGGTACCTTTCGGCAAGGTAACATGGATCAGGTCATAAAAGCCGTCGTTAAACAGGATTTGAGGGTCGAAAACCATGATCATGTAGACGCCGATGAACATCTTGAACATGCCGTCATGGAGATAGAAATTGATTGGCCCCGGCGCTTGGGCCGCGGTGCCGGTCCAGTCAAAATAGGCATGTTCGCCCTCGCGCCAGACCGTCAGCTTCATCTTGAAGGGGCCGTTGCCACAGCCATCATCGTCGACGTAGTCCTCGAACGACTGCGGTTCGGTCGGCAGGTTCTGCACGATCAATTGCCGCATGGCTTTTTCGGTTCGTTCTAGTAAGGCCTCGCAGGCATGGGAATAAATATCCGCGCCAAACCGACTGCACAGTTCCACCACTCGCTTTTCGCCTACTCTGCAGCCAGCCAGAATGGCCATCAGGTTGGAATAGTTCACTTCCGGCGTGCGGGTATTGTTCATAATCAAGTCGAGGGCGGCTTGGTTCAGAACGCCGCGTTCGTAAAGCTTAATGGGTGGTATGCGCAAACCTTCACCGAAGATCGACGTTGCCGCCGTCGGCATTGAGCGGGGCACTGGGCCGCCGACATCCATCATGTGCCCGAACATCGAGGTAAAACCGACTACATCGCCATCAAAGAACACGGGCACCAGGATGATCCAGTCGTTGATATGGCTGACTGCGCCACCGCATTTATAGGGGTCGTTCTGCAGGATCACATCGCCTGGTTCCAGGTCGAAGTTTTGTGCCTTCAGCATCGCGGGGACGTAGGAACCGAAATCCCCGGCGATCATCCGACCCTTGGGGTCGGTGATCATGGGATATCCGTCGTGCTGTTCGCGGATCACTGGCAACATGGCGGAGCGGAACAGAACTGCATCCATTTCATGGCGAGCATTACGCAAGGAATTTTCGATGAGGTCCAGGGTCACTGTGCCGAGCTTGTCGCCACTTGCTACTGGCTGAGCGGTCGGTGCCGCATCTGGCGACGAGCGCTGGGGAGCGGTCTTTACCTCAGCTGCAACGGATGTCTCGTCGGCTAGCATGGCAGCGCATTTAGCTAAGGCATCGTCAGTTGCCCTCTGCAGGGCTTTGCCCGTGTCGCCATTCGCCCGGGCACTGCCGAACTGCATTTTCGATACGCCGTCTACTGTCAGTTTGACCAAAACGGTGACGCCGCCCCGTTCGGATTTGTGCTCCAGAACTTCTGAAGACCAGCCGCCGCCAAAGCGGGCGTTCAGATTTGCCGTGACGTCGCGGACATCTGCCGAAGCCGTTATGCTCGCGGTTTCCAGATCGGCAGAGGTGGCCGGGCGATGGTCTGCCGATAGTAGGCCCGCCTCGTTCATCTGGCTGGAGAATACCTTATCGAATTGTGCTTTGTTGGCTTTCAGCAAGTCGTCAAGAGATATTCGGCCACGTTCTGGATTTTGTTCGTTCATGGCCTAGCCTTGTACGCCTTCGGGGGAGATCATGATATTTAGATAGCGGTCCACAATACCAACATGGCCCGGATCGATAACGGTTGTCGAATCCGCCTGGGTAACTATCGCGGGACCGACCACGTGATTGCCAGCGCGCAGCAGTTTACGGTCATAAATGTTTGCATTCGCAAAGCCGCCGCTGAAATAGACTTGGTGCTGTTCGAATATGGCACCGGAGGCATCTGGTGATTCCAGTTCAAAACTGGGCAGCTGCACTTTTCCCACCTGGCCAGAACCGACGGCACGTAGATTAACCAATTCCACTGGTTGATCTAGCCGGAAGCCATAGAGCCTTTCGTGTGTGGAGGCGAAACGGGCCTCGAGGTCAGCCAGACCGCCGTTACTCATGGTCTCCGGATTGACTTGTAAAGCAAATTCATCGCCTTGGCAGAAATACCGGACGTCGGCCTGATAGCTTAGTTCTTGGCGCCCCTCATCTATGCCTTCCTGGCGCAGCCAGCCACGGGCTTCCTGG
>CAJWZI010000327.1 GCA_913049615.1 uncultured Alphaproteobacteria bacterium
AAAGCCGTTCGCCGTGACCGATAGGTCTTCGTCGGAAATGGCGTATGAGCCCGCCTGGAAGGGCTGTATCCGCGATGGGTATTCTCCGTCCATGGCGGAGTGTACGCGCCGTTCGATTATCCCAGGACCTGCGGGGTTAGGGTCGGCTGAAATCGATCGATAGAGCGCTACGGAAAAGGGCTCGGCCGAAATAGAACTGACCTTGAACTCAATGGTGTCACCGGGGCGGCCAGATAAACGGTCGCCATAACCAATCAGAGGGATCACGAAGGGAACTCCTGCAGAGGTGGGAACTACGCTCAAGATTAAACTCATTGCTGCGGCATGGCCAACAGGGGAGGGGTAATTTATTATGGCAAAATAATTTGGGGATCTCCACATGATCGATCTTTACACTTCGCCCACACCGAATGGCTGGAAGGTGGCCATCACGTTGGAAGAACTGGAACTGCCCTACAAAACCCACGTACTGACTTTGAGCGAAAAAAAGCAGTACGAGAATTGGTTCAAAAAAATGAATCCCAACAGCCGCATCCCGGTGATTGTGGACCGGGAGGCGGATAATCTGACAATCTTTGAGTCTGGCGCCATCCTTTACTATCTGGCGGAAAAGACAGGGCGCTTAATGCCGAAGGACATGAAGGGGCGCATGGCTGTCATGCAATGGCTAATGTTTCAGATGTCGGCAATCGGTCCCATGCAGGGCCAGGCTGTCTCCTTTGAACGTTACTTTCCTGAGAACGTGCCGGCTGCCAAGAAACGCTATCACAACGAAACCCGCAGGCTGTACGAGGTGTTAAACAGCCACCTTCAGGACAAGGATTGGCTGGCCGGTCATTATTCTATCGCCGACATAGCTAACTGGTCGTGGCTGCGCAGTCACAAATGGGCCCGCGTACCTACGGACGGTTTAGAGCATTTGGAACGTTGGATGAATTCAGTGGCGGCGCGGCCTGGCAGCCAGCGGGGCGTACTGGTGCCACCATCGCCTGGCAAGGCAGAATTAGTAGCCAAGGGTGGCGCCCAAATCGTAACTACCTGATAAATGGATCAAGCTGTGAGTGAATTCGTCGATTACAAATTAGCTGACGGCGTCGCCACCATGATAATGGACGACGGCAAGGCTAACGCTTTTGGCGTGGGTATGACGACCGCCCTTTCTGCCGGATTGGACTGCGCTAAGGACGAAGCCGAAGTGGTTGTAATCCAGGGCAAGCCCGGCCTTTTCTGCGCCGGATTTGACTTAAAGATTATAAACGGCCCCAAGGAGGGTGTTCTGGAAATGGTCACGGCCGGTGCCGAACTGGCTCTCAAAACTTATTTGCATCCACAACCGGTCATAATTGGGTGCACGGGTCATTCAGTGGCAGCAGGAGCCCTATTCTTGTGCGCAGCCGATTACCGCATCGGCGTTTTGGGTGAATTCAAGATTGGATTGAATGAAACGTCTATCGGTCTTAGCCTTCCTACATGGGGTTTGGAACTCGCCCGAGATCGTCTAGACAACCGCATGCTAACCCGAGCCACATTGGGCTCGGAACTTTACGCTCCTGTACAGGCGGCGGAAGTTGGCTATCTTGATGAAGTAGTAGATTTAGATAAATTTCCAGCCCGCTTGGTGGAAAAAGCAACAGAATATCAAAACCTGGGCGGGTCGGCATATGGCTTAGTAAAGCGACGTCTACGCATGGCGCGGGAAACATTGATTCGTAGTGGCATGGCGGCTGAGCTTGCTGCTCGTTCTGATTCAGGAGTTTAACGATGGAAGCTGGTGTATTCTTGGCCCTGAACGAATCCACCCCGCCTGACCTAATTGTTCAGGCCGCCCAAGCTGTCGAGGAACGTGGTTTCCACGCAATCTGGGTGCCGGAACACGTAGTGCTGTTTGACGAGTACGAATCCAAATATCCCTATTCACCTGATGGCCGTATCGGTAACTACGGCAAGGGCATGATGGAGCCGTTCACCGCTCTCACTTATTTGGCGGCCCACACATCTAAGGTGCGGCTAGGCACCGCCATCTGTTTGGTGACCCAGCGCAATCCTATCTACACCGCCAAGCAGGTGGCAGATGTGGATTATCTTTCGGGCGGACGGGTGAACTTTGGCATCGGCTTGGGCTGGCTTCGGGAAGAATTTGCGGCCCTCAACGTGCCGTTTGAAAAGCGTGGCAAGCGCGCTAATGAGCATATTGCTGTGATGAAGGCTCTATGGTGCCAGGAAGTCTCTAAATATCAGGGGGAGCTCTACGATTTGCAATCATGCGTGATGTATCCCAAGCCCATTCAGACACCCCATCCACCAATCTTTGTTGGCGGCGAAGGAGATCATGCTCTGAACCGGGTTGCGGCACTGGCCCAGGGCTGGCTTGGCGCCAGCATGGAGCCCGAGGTCATTACTGAACGCATTGCCACTTTGCATCACCTGTTGGATGAACGCGGGCGGGCCAGGGACGAGGTGAAAATTTATACTCTGCCAAATCGCCGGCCCAGTGCAGACCGTTGCCGGCGATTGGAGGATGTGGGCGTGGAACAGGTCATTCACATGGTGCGCTTGCGGGAAATTGGAGAGACGGAGGCCGATTTGGACAATTTCGCGCGTATGGCTTTCGGCTGAGATACGCCGGTATCAAGCAGAAGGCCCATCAACGTCCGATATTTCGTTGCAATTAATTCATTTGTCCTTCCAGCGAAACCATCCAATTGTTTGCGGCTTACAACACATCTGTGTGCGCTTATGATCAAGACAGTGTTAATTAATGGGAGTTGTTGTGGCAGAACAATATGATGCGATCATAATCGGGGCGGGTATCATTGGGGCCTCGGTCGGATTGGAATTGGCTCGGCGGGGTTGGAAAACCCTAAATCTGGATCGCCTTCCCGCCGCCGGTTACGGCTCAACCTCTGCTTCTTGCGCAATCATTCGCAGTCATTATTCCACGTTGGACGGTACTGCCCTTGCCTTTGAGGGGTATCAATATTGGAAGAACTGGGCTGAGCATCTAGGTGTAGTGGATGACCGTGGCCTCGCTGAATTCCGCGAGGTGGGCTGTGCCATCATGAAGACGGAAATCAATGGCTTTATGAAATCCATCTGCGCCAACCTGGACGCCCTGAATATAGCTTGGGAGGAATGGGACAACGATAAGATCATGGAACGTCTGCCAATCTATGACTTGCGCAGTTATGCGCCCGCCAAGCGCATGGATGATCCCGGTTTCGGTGAGGCCACGGGTCCGACTATGAATGGTGCGGTATTTACCCCTGAGGCCGGATATATCACCGATCCCCAGTTAGCCAGCCACAATGTCCAGGTGGCGGCTGAAGCGGCTGG
>CAJWZI010000328.1 GCA_913049615.1 uncultured Alphaproteobacteria bacterium
CGCTAGGCTTGCTGTGTTCAGCCTCGCCTACCCCGCCGGCCGCTACGCCGGCGCGGGGTGGCCCCACCACCAGCATTATCGCCGCTAGTTGCACGAAATTTTGCGATCCAGTTGGCGCAATTGTCGTCATGCCCCATGACGACGTTGGCCCCCATTACGGCCGACATTTCTTCGTTATGCAGCGGGTTAGCGATAGCCGACGTCAGGCCAGCGCCAATCGCCATGGCAAGAAATGACCAGTTCAAGCCATGCCGGTTCGGCAGGCCAAAGGAGAAGTTGGAAGCACCGCAGGTGGAATTGACCCGCAACTCCTCCCTTAGACGGCGCAAGATGGACAGGGCCTGACAACCGGCCTGACCAATTGCACCCACGGGCATAACCAGGGGGTCCACCACCACGTCTTGGCGGGGGATGCCATGATCCTCAGCCCGTTCGACGATCTTTTTGGCGATGGAAAAACGTATGTCCGGATCTTCCGAAATGCCGGTTTCGTCGTTTGAAATGGCCACCACGGCCGCACCGTGTTTTTTTACCAGTGGTAAAACGGACTCAAGTCGTTCCTCTTCGCCAGTCACGGAATTGACCAGGGCCTTGCCTTGATAGACTTCCAATCCGGCCTGCAAAGCGGCAACGATGGAAGAATCGATGGATAGAGGCACGTCAGTCAAATTTTGCACCAGTTGGATCACCTCAGCCAGGATACGTGGTTCATCTGCCAGTGGTATACCCGCATTAACATCCAACATATGCGCCCCGGCGGCGACCTGGGCAATTGCGTCCGAGGCGACCCGGGAATAATCTCCCCCTTTCATCTCGTCCGCGAGCAGCTTGCGACCACTGGGATTTATACGCTCGCCAATGACCGTGAAGGGACGCTCGATCCCAATCACCACCTCCTTGCTAGCAGAACTGACAACGGTTTCGGTCATAGCCCGGCTATCCGCCGCGCGCGGCGAGAGACCCTTGACGACGGCTCATTTGTTCAACGGCAATTTCCACGGCCGATGCCGCATCCCGGCAATAGGCATCCGCACCGATCGCCTGGGAGAATTCCTCGTTCAATGGTGCGCCGCCGACCAACACGATGTAGTCGCTGCGGAGGCCTTTTTCTGCCAAGGTATCAATTACCACCTTCATGTATGGCATTGTCGTGGTCAAGAGCGCCGACATGCCGAGGATATCCGCCTGATTTTCCTCCAACGCGGTCAGGAAATCTTCCACAGACTGATTAATGCCAAGATCTACCACCTCAAACCCAGCGCCTTCCATCATCATAGCCACTAGGTTCTTACCGATATCATGTATATCACCCTTGACGGTGCCGATGACGACCTTACCCATGCGGGGTGCGTTGGAGGCGATGAGTAAGGGCTGTAATATGGCCATGCCCGCCTTCATGGCGTTGGCGGACATCAATACCTCTGGCACGAACAAAATACCGTCGCGAAAATCGATGCCAACGATGCGCATGCCTGCGACCAGGGCCTCGTTTAGGGTCCTTTGCGCGTTCCACCCCCGATCCAACAGGATTGTAGTGCCTTCTGCGATTTCATCTGCCAGACCGTCGTAAAGGTCATCATGCATCTGAGCTACAAGGTCTTCATCGCTCAACGTCGCCAGATCTATGTCGTCTTCGCTTGCAGCTATCTCATCCGCCATATCGCCAACTCCAATTGGTGCCAACAATGACCTCGCGCGGGGAAAACTCCGGCCGCGCCCGCCTGTATATTGTAATCTTCACCACCACCTTCTGTCGCCCAGGAGACTGAAACTATGCCATTTACGACATTTTCTGCTGAAGGCCAGATCAGATGCCATGGCGCGGAAATTCACTTTCAACTTAATGTCAAAATTCGGAATTATAGTTAGTTTGATCACTAGTTCGGGTCCACCTCAAGTTCGCTTGGGCACGCCCGTAGTTGATCGCCACCTATTGAAGGTAGGTAGAAGAGTAGCGTCAAGGGTGCCACGAAATAGCTGCGGCCATCCGTCTTGACCGAGTTGTGACATGGGCGATACGTTGGCTAACAATAATAAGCACAATCGTGGAGGAGCGTTATGGTTTCAGCCGCCGTTCACCCTAAGCAGTTTCCCTGGTTCGACTATTCTAGTTACTCTTTTTCTCTCGGCATCGATGCGGGCGAGGGCATCTATCTGTCCGGTCATACGGCGTCGGCGTACGACGAAGAGGCCGGTCGGATCACTATCAAGGGCGGCATGGCTGAACAGGCGCGCACTGCCTATGCAAAAATTGCTGCTATCCTGGAAGGTGCAGGCAAATCCTTTGGGGATGTTGTGCGAGTGGTCGAGTATGTCAATCCTGAAGGAATTGAACGCTATGGCGAGGCTGCGGCTGTACGCGAGGAACTATTTGGTAGCCACCGCCCCGCTGTTAATACCGTGCCAGTCAAGGCACTGTTACGCCCCACCGCATTTATTGAGATTGAAATCACCGCCGGTCCAGTGGCCGCGGAAACCAGTTTCGGCGCCGGTCTTCCAGTTGCGCGGGAGTCGTCCGGAGTTGTTTTTCTACCAACGGTGCAGTCAGTAAACGAGAGTGGCGAGATTATCGGAGCTGGCGACGTAGTTGCCCAAACCGCAGCGATATTCAAGAAAGCCAAGAAGATGCTGGAGACACTGGGTCTCGGCTTTGATTCCGTAGTAAAGACCCTTGATTACATCACTCCAGAGGCACTGGCCAACTATCGCGGCACAGGAAGGGTGCGTAAGGAATTCCTGGGGCCTGTCTATCCTGGCGCTGCAGGGATCCTAATGCCGCGCCTGCTTCACCCGGAAGCGTTGATCCAGTACGATTTTATCGCCTCCCGCGATAAAACAGTTGCCGTGAACCCCGGCTGGGACCGTTACGAAAAACTGACCTATAGCCCGGGCGTCCGAGCTGGCAAACTGCTGTTTCTTTCCGGTCAGGGTTCTCTCGACCCAAGTACTGAACGGGTCGTACATGACGGCGATGTCGTAGCACAGGCGGAATATACCTACGATAATATCTTCAAGGTCATCGAGGCCGCTGGCGGAACACCAGAAAACTTGGTGAAAACGATCGAATATGTCACACCGGCGGCACTCGCAGACTATCGCCAGGTCGGCGCCCTGCGCGCCAGGCAATTAAGCCAGCCCTACCCCGCGGCTACGGGCTTGATCTGTGAGGCCCTGTTGCGCCCAGAAATGCAGATCGAGGTTGATCCCTTCGCCGTGCTGGATTGAACATGTCCGAGCCTCTCCTCAGCGATGAACTAAGAGCCTGGATCGGTCGGGAAGTGAATTATGAGGCCAAGGAAGAATTGGGCCGGGCCTCGATCCGCTATTTCGCG
>CAJWZI010000329.1 GCA_913049615.1 uncultured Alphaproteobacteria bacterium
CTTCAGTGAAGCCAAATGTCTTGTACGGCATGAACCAATCTTTTTTTATCCGTTATTTTCGGTCTAAAGGGGCGCACTAAATTTTCGTCTACGTCTATTTTATATGAGGAGTAGAGCCTCCCGGCTAGGTGGCCAGGGCACTCATTGGCTCCAAATACTGGGTTAAGGGTAAAAACAGAAAATCAATTTCTGCGAAACTCTTCCTCAGTCGGCGCCTAGAGATTTTGCTTTGTCTTTTGATTTGCCGCGCCCAGTAGATGGTTCCTGCAATAATTTCTTTGTGATCTCACGTCCCTGGTCTGTCAAACGACAAACCAGCCAATCCGGTTTCAATGGGTTGGCAAACCAAGGCTCGGCCCAACCGGCCTTAACGCAGGCATGGATCGTGCGCATGTCAATCTCCTGCCCGTCGTCATCGAATAGAGGCAGTTTTCCGCCCGGCTGATCAAGGCCCCGGCTCAGATAACGGATTTGACCCTTACTTGGTTTTGCCATGAGCAGCAGACTATTCCATATTGTTGGTAAGGCAAAGTGTCCACACCTAGAGTGGGATAAGTTAGTTTGACCCGTTGGCTGCTTCGAAAAAGGCTCCTGGTCTTGATTCTTTAATGATAATGAGGACTTGACATAATGGTGCGGCGCAAAATATAACACCTGTGTTCCACAGTTAAATACCCTAACGTAATTTAAGACGAGAGCGGACTATGCTTAAAATCAAGCCGCGCCGGGGGTGCCATTGGCCGTTGTGGCCCCATGGCGACCACCCGACACACGAATACTGCGGTGAAAAGCGCAGCCAGGGAAGTTCCTATTGCGACGAGCACAAGGCGAAATCGATCCGTGATCTAGACGTCGAGCCGCGCCAGCCGTTTATTCCGCGTAGAAAGGCTGCCTAGAGCGCGGGCCTTCGAATATGGGCGCCGAACCTCTTAAAACGGTTTGGCTACCGTAACGGTCTACGGTATAGATAATTGCCAATTAACACCCAGAATTTGTTGCGGTTTGGGTTGCGGGCCTCCCAGGTCGTGCGACACAGTTCAATCCGCCACAATCTTCTGAATATGTTGCACCATCGCCTTCAGGGTCCGTTCCCGCTGTTCCAGGTGGGGTGCGTGACCGCATTCGGGCAAAAACAAAGTTGATGCCTGAGGACCGATGCCGCGCTCGATAGCCCGGCATTGGGCGATAGTACCGTATTCATCATCCGCGCCCTGTATCACCAGGGTTGGTACCGGTTTATCCGCGCAGATATTCGGCAAAAATTCTTCTAAATTCCAAGCATTGAAATCCTCGCCCAGCCAAGGCTCAGACCAGCCCCGAAAGGCGCAATCGACGTTGTCACCGTGGTATTTCATCATGCGGGCACGAAGGTCGGTGGTCTCGTAGGTCTCGCACATGGCCCGGATGGAAACGGCATTAGTCTCCTCCATGAATACATGGGGCGCTTCCAAAATCATGCCAGCCAGTCCGCGCGCCGGCGTGCTGCCCGCATAGATTAGGGATATTGAGGCCCCATCGGAATGACCCACCAATATGGTGCGTCTAATTCCCGCAGATTTTAACACGTCTGGCAGTACAATCAGGCCCTCGTCATGCATATAGGTGATGGGCCGGGGTAACTGGCACGGTTCAGACCCACCATAGCCCTGACGGCTATAAACAAACCCGCCTAGGCCCGTAGCCTCAACCAACTTCTCTGGAAAATCCCGCCAGAGGGCAACACACCCTAGGCCTTCATGCAAGAACACAAGGGTCGGTGGCCCATCCGGATCGCCCGAGGGTCTTGGGCCTAACCATTGACATTCCAGACGTTGGCCCGCTGCGTGAATTTGATCGTAAGTCCCAACCATCAATGGCGCAGCTTATAACGTTGAATTTTCCCTGTCGCGGTTTTTGGCAATTCGTCCATGAATGATACCCAACGTGGATATTTGTATGGCGCCAGCCGGTCCTTGACAAAATTCTGTAATATCTTGGCATCCGCACCGGTGCCGCCACCGGTCTTTAGAACCACGAAAGCCTTGGGCTTGATCAGTTCATCTTTGTCTGCATGTCCGACCACTGCCGCTTCAAGGACGCTATCGTGCGCCATGAGTGCGCTTTCCACTTCAAAGGGCGAAACCCAAATGCCGCCAACTTTCAACATATCGTCCGAACGACCGGCATAGACAAAATATCCTTCCTTGTCGCACATATATTTGTCGCCGGTGCGGGTCCATGCACCCTCGAAAGTAGCAATGCTCTTTTCGCGGTTATTCCAATAAAAAGGTGAAGATGACGGCCCGCTTACCAGTAGGTCGCCAATTTCCCCTTGGGGAACATCGGCACCAGCGTCATCCGTCAAACGGCACTGATAGCCAGGCACCGGCAGACCAGTGCTGCCAAATTTCACTTGGCCTGGCCGGTTAGAAAGAAAGATATGCAGCATTTCGGTGGAGCCGATGCCATCAAGGATGTCGATACCAAAGCGCTTTGCCCAACGCTTGGCTACATCTTCAGGCAAAGCCTCGCCGGCAGAGACACAATGACGTAAATTTGGCGAAGCAGCGGCTCGGTCAATGGCATCGTCTGCCAGGATGCCCGCATATAGCGTCGGCACACCGAAGAAGATAGTCGTCTCGTTGTCGTGGACCCGTGCCATCACGGTCTCGGGCGTGGGCCGCCCGGCCATCAATACAGCCGTTGCGCCAACTGCCATAGGAAAGGTCATAGCGTTCCCCAGGCCATAGGCGAAAAACAGCTTGGCAGCCGAATAGATTACGTCATCCACCCGAATACCAAGAACCCCCATGCCGTACAGCACGGCCGTATTGATCATATCGCTTTGCAAGTGTGGGGCGCCTTTAGGCCGGCCCGTAGAGCCCGAAGAATATAGCCAAAAAGCCACATCGTCCGCGGAGGTATCGGCAGCGACTAATTCGGCACTTGCTTCCTTCAGCACTGAATTCATGGTCCGGTGAGGACCGACATCGCCATCACCGGTGACAATTACGTGATCTAAGTGCGGGAGTTGGCCAAGTATTGGTGTCACAACGGGCAACAAAGCCGCACTCACCACCAGGACCCCGGCGCGGGAGTCGCGCAACATATAGTCGTAATCGTCTGTGGATAGGAGCGTATTCACTGGCACCGGCACCATTCCCGCCTTGATGGCACCAAAAAAGGCGATGGGAAAATCTATGCTGTCCAATTGCAGCAGCATGACCCGCCCTTCAACTCGTATTCCAAGTCCTCGTAAGGCATTGCCGAAGCGATTTACATTAGCCTGCAATTCGCCATAGGTATGGAAATCCCCATCGTCAATGAAGGCAACCTTGTCG
>CAJWZI010000330.1 GCA_913049615.1 uncultured Alphaproteobacteria bacterium
AGGCTGCGCCCTTGATTAAATCCATCGGCAAACCATCAGCAGCCCAGTCGTGGGCCAGCATCATGGCGCCAAGATGCCCGCCCGCCGAATTGCCGGAAATATAGATACGGCCCGGGTCGCCGCCCAATTCGGCGATATTGCCGTGTGTCCACTTCAAGGCTCGTACCGTTTCTATGATGATCTCCGGCAAGGTCACCGCCGGACACAGGTCATAATTGATAATTACCACACAGGCGCCGGCTTGGGTAAACGGTTCCGCAAGGAAACTGACGTCCGATTTGTCCTGGGCCCGCCAATATCCGCCATGAATATAAAATTGCACAGGAGCGCTGTCGGTTGCCGCTGGAAAGACATCCAGAACTTCCTTAGGGCCAGGACCGTATCGCAGGTCATAGATCCCCTCTATGCGGCAACGAGCTTCTGCCGACGCTATTACACGAGCTTCGATTTTTCCTTGATGGTCCGGAACAGCCTGACGCGGATTGTATTGCCGTTCGAATTCTTCAACCGAGTAGTTGCCTCGGTCGATGATATTTGCCTGGATCATGTATTTGCTTTCCTCGAATTGGCCCAGGCTCGGAAAATAACAGACAACAGCCGTCAAGACTATATCACGCAAGTATTCCGCCCAACTTTGGTGGGGGAACTCGTCAGAGCGTCACACAACCAGATGAGGAGAGTTTAGTCCTCTCCTTGGCGACAAACATCGACTTCGTTGCCACAGACCATCGAAGAAGTTTGATTGCCCGACAATTAAGATCTTGCTAATAAATTGTGGTAAGCATCCCTAGGGAAAATTTCGGTTTTCACTTAGCCACACGCCAGGATATGAAAGTCCTCAGGGTTGTGTTTACGCAAAGGCCTGCAGCCCGGTTATGGCCTTGCCCAGGATCAGGGCGTGAATGTCATGGGTCCCTTCATAGGTATTCACAGTTTCCAAATTCATCACGTGGCGCATAATGTGGTATTCGTCCGAAATGCCGTTAGCGCCGTGCATATCCCGGGCTGTGCGGACAATGTCGAGGGCCTTGCCACAGCTGTTTCGCTTGATAATGGAAATCATCTCTGGCGAGGCGAGGCGCGCATCAATCAGCCGGCCTACGCGTAGGCAAGATTGCAGACCGAGTGAAATTTCAGTCTGCATATCGGCCAATTTCTTTTGTACTAGTTGAGTTGCGGCTAAGGGGCGGCGGAATTGTTTACGTTCTATGGTATATTCGCGGGCGGCCTGCCAGCAAAACTCCGCCGCTCCCATAACGCCCCATGCGATGCCATATCGGGCACGGTTCAGACAACCGAAGGGGCCAGAAAGGCCCTTGGCCTCAGGCAGGTAATTTTCGTCGGGAACAAAGACGTCTTCCAACGCGATACCGCCCGTAATAGATGCCTTCAAACTGAGCTTGCCTTCAATTTTTGGCGTGGAAAAGCCTTTGAATTCTCGCTCCACCAAATAGCCGCGAATGTCGTCTTCTTCATCCTTAGCCCAGACCATGGCGAGATCGGCTATGGGAGAATTGGTGATCCACATCTTGGCGCCGTTCAAGATCCATCCGCCGCTAACCTTTTTGGCCTTAGTGACCATCGAACCAGGGTCAGAGCCGTGATCGGGCTCGGTCAGACCAAAACAACCTACTATCTCACCCGTCGCCAACCGTGGCAAAAAGCGTTGTTTCTGCTCTTCCGTGCCATAGGCATTGATCGGATGCATGACCAGGCTGGACTGAACGGATGCAGCGGAGCGGTAGCTGCTGTCCACTCGCTCCATCTCTCGCGCTATTAGGCCGTAACAGACATAATTGACTCCGGCGCAGCCGTACCCTTTGATGGTCGAGCCAAGCATGCCCATTTCGCCCATTTCATTCATGATTTCACGATGGAAATGTTCCTGGCGCGTTGCTTCTATAACCCGAGGCATCAGTTTATCGTTCGCATAATTCCGGGCTGAGTCGCGAACCAATTTTTCATCCTCTTCCAACTGATTATCCAACATTAAGGGATCGTCCCAAGCGAACGATCCGGTTGCGAGATAGTCTGTTTGGCTTTTGGTCCGATCCATGCTCATCGGCCTAACACTCCTGAAAACATTTCCAAGACCGCCTTCATATGGCGTGGAAGCCGGTTTGCCAAGAATTACCGAGCATTGAACATGAATGACGGCGGATAATTTTTCTGGGACTTTTCGTCCGGTGGTCTGAATTACCCTTGAATTCATCGTATCTGGGGGGCAAGTATGCGTTAATTAAGAATGCTGTAATGCTTCTTGCTGATACTTTACATATCAGCCAGCGGTTTATGTTTGCGGCTTGTGATAGTGTTACAGGGGGTCCGCTGTGGACTACAATAAAGTTTTCGCGGATCAGCTGGCTGAGCTTCGTGATGAAGGCCGCTATCGCGTATTCGCTGAATTGGAACGGCATGCCGGGAATTTCCCAAGGGCGACCCGTTACGTTGATGGCGAAAAACAGGACGTTATTGTTTGGTGTTCAAATGACTATCTCGGCATGGGGCAAAACAAAGACGTAATTGCGGCTATGCACAGCGCCCTGGATAAGGTCGGTGCCGGGTCCGGCGGAACGCGTAATATCTCAGGTACCAATCACTACCATGTCTTGTTGGAGCGAGAATTGGCCGACCTGCATGGTAAGGAAGCTGCTTTGCTTTTCACGTCGGGCTATATTTCCAACGAGGCGACTTTGTCGACCCTTGCCAAGGCTTTGCCTGGACTGGTTATATTCTCCGATGCCTTGAACCATGCCTCCATGATTGATGGGATCCGCCATGGCGGTGGTCCGAAACAGATCTGGCGGCACAATGACACCGCGCATTTGGAAGAAGTTCTGGCGCAGGCTGACACGGGTGCGCCCAAGATCGTCGCTTTTGAATCTGTTTACTCCATGGACGGTGATATCGCGCCAATTTGCGAGATTTGCGAAATAGCCAAGAGATACGACGCCTTGACCTATTTGGATGAAGTTCATGCAGTGGGTATGTACGGTCCCGGCGGCGGCGGTGTGGCGGCCCGTGATGGCGTCATGGACCAATTGGACATTATCGAAGGAACGCTAGCAAAGGCATTTGGCGTCATGGGTGGCTACATCACGGCTACGTCTGATCTCGTAGACGTAATACGCAGTTACGCATCTTCGTTCATATTCACTACGTCTGTGTCACCGGTCATAGCGGCGGGTGCCTTGACATCGATTCGTCATTTGAGGAATTCCGATGTAGAACGTCAGCAACATCAGGAACGGGTGGCGACTTTGAAACGGTTGTTCACTGAGGCGCATCTGCCCCTGCTTCCCTCAGTCAGCCATAT
>CAJWZI010000331.1 GCA_913049615.1 uncultured Alphaproteobacteria bacterium
ATTTTGCTTCAACTGGTCTTTAGTCAATTGCAAACCGACAATAACCTCATAGCCCGTGCCTGCTTCGCCTTTCTTCAGGTACATAATCTGCTCTATCTCCTCGCGCACGCCGGCACGACGGCGACCGTCGCGGAATTCCAACTCCGAGACGAAGGTCTTCTTAGAAATAATATTCTGGTCGTTGTCGATAATGGCTACAAAAAATGGTACCTGGGCGGCTACACCTTTCGCGGACGGGCCCTTTTGCGCGACGATGTCAATCACCGCCTCCACCCGCACTTGATTATCCAGATATTTGCAAGAGGATTTGATATCTAACACTTTGGCTTCGTACCGTACATCAGTCAGATCACGGCCGGGCCCTTCGCGGTAGCGGATCATTTTTTCGGCTTTGTTCAGTAAAGAAACGCGAGGGCAGATCTTGATTTCTCCCGGTGCCAAGAAGCCACATGCCGCCAACAACAGCCCACCACCAGCTATAAGCACGATAAGCCCCGCGACTGTGCTAATTGATGTTTTGTTTTTCATAATTAATCGCCATTCAATCACGGACGATTTGTACCAGAGCCTATTCAGTATATATAGAGCCATTGGACATTTGGTTCGGTGTCATGAGCAAACTACAAATTACAATTCTTCTGGCCGCCCCACGGGGTTTTTGCGCCGGGGTCGATCGGGCTATTCAAATTGTGGAACTGGCTCTGGAACACTATGGCAAACCCATCTACGTGCGCCACGAGATCGTCCACAACCGTTATGTTGTCGAAGGGCTAGAGCGACGCGGCGCTGTTTTTGTCGATGAATTGGACGAGGTACCTGATGGCGGCCGAGTGATCTTCTCAGCACATGGTGTAGCCAAATCCGTGCCAGAGGCGGCAAATCGCCGCGGCTTACAATATCTGGACGCGACCTGCCCCTTGGTGACCAAAGTACACCGGGAGGCAGAGCGTCACCACGCCAAGGGGCGGCATGTTGTCATGCTGGGTCACGAGGGCCATCCGGAAGCTGTGGGCACGATGGGCCAGTTACCTGAAGGAGAGATCACACTTTTGCAAACGGCGGCGGACGCGGAGAGGTTTGAACCACCCCAGGGTGCCCAAGTAGCCTATATCACCCAGACCACGTTATCGCTAGACGACACAGAGGCGGCCGTGAATGTTCTGGCAAAACGATTTTCTAACTTGGCCGGCCCGCACAAGGGGAACATCTGTTACGCCACCACCAACCGGCAAGCGGCAGTGAAGGCCATAGCCGGCCGCTGTGACAGACTATTCGTGATCGGCGCGCCCAATTCGTCCAACTCCCGCCGATTGGTAGAGGTGGCGGAAGGCGCGGGCTGCGCCTCTGCGCGCCTAATCCAACGGGCAGAAGATATTGTTTGGGACGAAGTGGTGGGCTGTGACTGCATCGGCATTTCCGCCGGCGCCTCTGCGCCGGAAGTATTGGTCGAGGAGGTGCTAAACGCCTTCCGGGAACATTATGACGTGCAAGTGGAAGAGATCACGACGGCGCAGGAAGACATGGAGTTCAAATTACCCAGCGAGTTTCGCCCCTAGACGGGCAGATGTGCAATGGCAGTGTATACGGAGATAGATGACGAAGTCCTCCAAGACTTCGTCGCGGAATATGACATCGGAACGGTCACGGGCCTGAAGGGTATTGCCGAAGGAGTTGAGAACACTAACTATCTCCTCCAGACAGACCGCGATAGCTATATCCTGACCATCTATGAAAAACGTGTGGATCCACGCGATCTGCCGTTTTTCTTGGGGCTTCTAGACCATTTATCTGATCGGGGCGTCCCTTGCCCTCCAACCATCCATGGCCGGGACGGCAATGCCCTACGCCGAGTGGCCGGCAAACCGGCAGCAATTCAGACGTTTTTGCAGGGTATCTGGCCAAAACGGCCACAGACCATGCATTGCGGAGAAGTAGGCGCGGCCCTAGCGCGCATGCACCTGGCAGGGCTGGATTATCCCCATACCCGCAATAACGCCCTATCTATCGACGGCTGGGCCGAGCTCGTGGCCGAGACCTCCAACCGGGCGGATGAAGTGGCCCAAGGACTGGGTGAGGAGATTGCCCGGGAATTTGAAGATCTTTCGGGACTATGGCGCGCAGACCTGCCCACAGGAGTTATTCACGCAGATCTGTTCCCGGACAATGTCTTCTTTATGGGCGACAAGCTGACCGGCCTAATCGATTTCTATTTTGCCTGCACAGACGCTCTCGCCTATGACCTGGCCATCTGTCTAAATGCCTGGTGTTTCGAGAGGGGAGCAGAATTCAACATTACCAAGGCCCGGCGCCTTCTGTCTGCATACCGCGACGTGCGCGAGGTGAGCGAGGAGGAGCTAACAGCGCTGCCGCTTCTTGCCCGCGGTTCGGCTTTACGGTTTCTCCTCACCCGCCTCTACGATTGGTTAAACCAGGTGGATGGCGCTATGGTCAAGCCAAAGGATCCGTTGGAATATTTGCACAAAATGCGCTTCCACCGCCATATCGATGGCCCCGGCGCCTATGGCTTGGATTAAGCGCCTTGAATGAGGTGACTATTTATACCGACGGCGCCTGTTCCGGCAATCCGGGCCCAGGCGGCTGGGGTGCCTTGCTGCAATTCGGTGAACACGAAAGGGAACTAAAAGGTGGCGAGCGCAACACTACCAACAATCGTATGGAGCTGACAGCGGCTATCGCCGCCTTGGAGACCCTAAAGCGCACCTGCAAAATCCACTTGCATACCGACAGCACGTATCTACGCGACGGCATGACCAGTTGGATCCATAACTGGAAACGCAACGGCTGGCGCACCACCGCTAAAAAACCGGTCAAGAATGTAGACTTGTGGCAGCGCCTGGACGAGGCCATTCAATCCCACGACATCGAATGGCACTGGATCAAGGGCCACGCCGGCGATCCGGGGAACGAAGCGGCGGATGCCTTAGCCCGACAAGGGCTAGATGCTTATGGGCGGGATAATAACTAAGGCGGCGGATACCCCCGTACGAAAGCCGGGATTTCCGTGATCGAAATTTCTACCTGATCAGTTCAAATGCCGCCTCAGCTCCTGGATAGCGGTATCAACCAAAGCATCCGCGCGATCGCCCCGGACTTGTTGGGCAACCACGGCGGTCGCGGCAGCGATGGCAATTTCTATCGCTGTATCGCGCACTTCATTTTCTGCCTGGGCCTCAGCCAGAGCAATTTTATTCAGAGCGGCTTGCTGGCGGCGGGCAATAGCTTCCTCCAGTTTCTTCTCCGCTTGCCCCGCCTCGCGCATTGCCTCTTCCTTGGCATGGGC
>CAJWZI010000332.1 GCA_913049615.1 uncultured Alphaproteobacteria bacterium
TCGCCCGATAGCGACCCGTTGGCGTTCGCCGCCGGACAACGAATTGGGCCGCCGTTTCAGCAACGGCCCCAGTGCTAATAGGTCCACGACGGCGTCAAAGTTGACCGCATCTTGTCGCCGCCCATAATCCAGATTTGCGGCCACGGACATGTGGGGAAACAGCCGGCTTTCCTGAAACACATAGCCAATGCCGCGCCCTTCGGGCGGTATATCTATCCCCTGTTCTCGATCAAACAGAATTTCCCCTTGTACGATAATGTGGCCCCGTTCCGGGCGAAGTAGACCGGCTAACATATTGACTAAAGTAGTCTTTCCGGCGCCGGATGGTCCAAAAAGGGCTGTCACACCGGCGTCGGCTTTAATATTGGCGTCGACCGAGAAATCCCCCAGGCGAGTGCCTACATTTAGATCCAGCATCACGAAAGCCCGATCCGTTTTGCCACTTCACGGGCCAGGAATTGGGAAGCGACCAAGGCGCCAATCGCTAGGGCGATTGCCACTAGGGCTAGCCGCAGCGCCGCATCTTCGCCACCAGGAACCTGCAGTGCAGTATACAGCGCCAGGGGCAGGGTACGCGTTTCACCCGGAACATTAGCCGCAAAGGTGATGGTAGCGCCAAACTCGCCTAAACAACGTATGAAGGCCAGCAGGACGCCGGTCAAAATTCCAGGTGATGCGAGTGGCAGGGTGATAGTTAGAAAGACTCGCCAGGGTCTTGCCCCCAGGGTTCGTGCCGCCGTTTCCAAACGTTGGTCCACGACTTCCATGGATAGGCGCACAGCACGAACCAATAACGGGAATGCCATGATGCCAGCTGCAACGGCAGCCCCCCGCCAAGAGAATATCAGGTTAACCCCCAACCAGTCGTACAGCAATGCGCCCAGGGGTCCATTACGACCAAACATCACTAACAGCACATAACCGATGGCAACGGGTGGCAGAACCAGCGGCAAATGAACGAAACCATCTAGCAGAGCCTTCCCAGGAAAATCGCGGCGCGCCAAAAGCCAAGCAATGGCAATACCTGGCAGAAGGATGCAGGCTACTGCCCATACGGATACTTTCAGGGATAATGAAAGGGCTTCTATCTCCAATTGGCTTAACATAAAGTCAATTAGTGGAGCAGAGGCAAAAAGGTAAAGCCATAATAGGTAAATATGGCGCGCGCCTGTTCACTTTGCAGAAAATCAAAGACCCTTTTAGCTCGGCCATCGACCCCGGTGCCAATTAGGGCCAAGGGGTAGACAATGGGGGCATGACTTTCCGCTGGAAACCGGAAGGCTATGTTGAGATCGCGATAAACACGGGCGTCCGTAATGTAGGCAATGGCAAAGCGTCCATGACCGCGTGAGAACAGGGCGAGAGCATTTCGGATTGATGCGCCAGAGACGGTCTGCGCCTTAACTGCGTGCCAAAGTCCCAGATATTCAAGCGCTTGCCTACCATAACGTCCGGCCGGCACATGCGCTGGATCGCCCATTATCAAACGTTTGTTGCCCAATGCCGAGACCAAGTTTGCTAAATTTACCGAGGGCATTCTTTTACCCCTTTGAAGCAAGACGAGCCCGTTACTCAGCAAATCGACCCTATTTCTGGCGGTCACTAATTTTCGTCCTTCAAGATATGACATCCAATCAGGATCGGCAGAAAGGAACAAATGCGCCGGGGCACCGGCAGCGATGTGTTTTGCAAGTGTTGAAGAGCCGGCGAATGTTGGCCGCAGATGAATATTTAGATCTCGTTGCACGGACGAAGTTATTTGCGTTATTGCTTCCGTAGTGGAGGCTGCTGCTAACAGCTCTATCGTTTCTATTGTCTTGGCCTTGGCGGCACTGATCTGGAAAGCCAAAGCAGTTAAAGGAACGAATAACCGGCATCCGGCCCAAGTTATAGTCCCCATGACAGGGTCCCCATTTTAGAGGGCTGCTTCCAACCGTTTAAAACCGGCGTCTAGGTCAGTGATTAGATCGTCGGTATCCTCCAGTCCGATATGGAAGCGTAAGCATTGCCCTTCGTATGGCCAAGGCGTAACGCTGCGGAAGGCATTGGGATCCTGTGGCAACACCAGGCTCTCATAACCGCCCCAGGATGCACCCATACCAAACAACTCTAGGCCGTCGACCATGGCAGCCACGGCCTTGCGAGGACAAGGCTTCAATGTGATGCCAAACAAGCCGGAGGCGCCTAGGAAATCGCGCTTCCATAGTTCGTGGCCGGGATCTTCCGTCAGTGCCGGATGCATGACCACCTCCACCATGTCTTGGTCTCTCAGCCAATCGGCTAATTTTAGGCCGTTTTCCCAATGCCGCTTCAGACGTACAGATAGCGTTCGCATGCCCCGTTGCGCCAGATAAACATCATCTGGCCCGGCTGCGTGGCCCAACAAACCCGCCATGTTTTCAACCGCCGGCCAGGTTTCCTTGTTGGCGCATGACGTGCCAATCATTACGTCGGAATGACCGACAATATATTTTGTCCCAGCCTGAATTGAAACATCCACGCCTAACGCAAACGGCTTGCAATACAAGGGCGATGCCCAGGTATTATCCATCATGACCACACAGCCCATTTTATGGGCGACATCGGCAATGGCAGGGATGTCCTGCATCACAAATGTGGCAGTTCCTGGTGCTTCCACGTAAACGACCCTGGTTTTGTCGTGGATCAGATCCCTAATTCCGGTGCCAATCGCCGGATCATAAAAGGTAGTTGAAACGTCGTAGCGGCTGGCCAGGTCGTTGCAAAAGCGCCGTGCCGGTGCATACGCAGCGTCGGTCATAAGAATGTGATCGCCTGCCTTTACAAAAGCCAATAAGGATCCAGCGATAGCTGCCAACCCGGACGGGTAGACTTGACAGCGGTGGCCACCTTCGAGGGCGCAAACCATGTCTTCGAGGGAAAATGTTGTCGGCGTCCCTTTCCGTCCGTAATAGACACCTCTTTCTCCTGCTTCTCGCCTTTTTCGCGATCTGTCCAAAGCATCCAATGTTGGGTGTAGGATCGTCGAAGCGTGGTAGACCGGTGGATTGACGACGCCGTGATTGTTTTCCGGGTCGCGGCCGGTAGTGACCAATTTGGTTTCGTCTTTCATTTCGGGAATTCTCTGCGCTTGTGGCTTGTGATCGAATGCGAAAAAGGTACCGCAACATAATGGCATCAGGCCAGATTCCGCACCAATGATTTCGGCAAGCGTTCATTGCATACGTTTCCCGCGTGCTGTTTTGTTTTTAACAGTTTGACAGGTGCGCGCTCTATGAAAATTTTACTTCTGTATAACGGCGGAGCATTGCGTCGACGAGA
>CAJWZI010000333.1 GCA_913049615.1 uncultured Alphaproteobacteria bacterium
CCAATTTCAATACCGAAACCCAAATCAGCGAGGATCCTACGCTGTTCTTCTTCTGTTACGTTAATTCCAATCAGTTCTGTGACCCGCTCTGGACGGAAACGGAGTACTTTGGCCGGGACATCGGGACTGCCGGCCATTACGGTATGGGAAGTTTCGCCGCCGCACATCTCCAAAACTAGGCGTGTTGCAATCTCCACGCCGGTGCGTACCATGGCTGGATCTACGCCCCGCTCAAATCGGTAACGCGCGTCACTTTCAATGCCAAGGCGTCGTCCGGTGGCCGCTGTGCGATGGGCATCGAATAGCGCCGCTTCAAGGAACATTTCAGTAGTGTTGTCTGTACATCCCGAGGCTTCACCGCCCATTACACCGCCGATAGACTCGGCCGTCTTATCATCGGCGATGACCGTAATTTCGCCATCCAGCTTGTAGTCCTTGCCGTCTAGAGCCAGAAAGGCCTCTCCGGGCTTGGCCATGCGGGCCTGAATATTTCCAGTGACCTTGCCGGCGTCAAACACATGAAGAGGGCGGCCAAGGTCGTAAGTGACATAGTTGGTCATATCAACAAGGGCCGAAATGGAGCGCAAACCCACGGCGGTCAGGCGCCGCTGCATCCAGTCAGGTGCCGGGCCGTTATTCAAACCGCGAAAATGCCGGCCCAGGAAACAGGTGCAGGCGTCACCATAATCAGGTTCGAAATTCAAGGTCACGTTGATGGGGCTGTCATAGGTGCCGTTCACCGGTGTTGCGTTGAGCGGTTTCAACGTACCCATGCCGGCTGCGGCTAAGTCTCTGGCGATGCCGCGTACGCCCAGGCAATCCTGTTTGTTCGGGGTGACGTTGATGTCGATGACGGGATCATTCAGCCCAGCCACGTCAGCGAACGGCGCACCAATGGGCGCATCGTCCGGCAACTCAATGATGCCGTCATGTTCATCGCTCAAGCCCATCTCCCGCTCGGAGCAGAGCATGCCATTTGAATCTTCGCCCCGAATCTTGGACGGCTTGAGAACCATGCCTGTACCGGGAATGGTCGTTCCGGAAGGGGCAAAAACACCCTTCATTCCGGTGCGCGCATTGGGGGCGCCACAAACGACCTGAACATGTTCATCACCATTATCGACGATGCACAGACGCAAACGGTCGGCATTAGGGTGCTGTTTCGCCTCAACCACGTGCCCCACAGTGAATGGAGCCAGTTCCGTGGCGCGGTCTTCTACGTCCTCAAGCTCCAAGCCAATTGCGGTCAGTTTGTCCGTGATCTCGGCCAGTGTACGGTCAGTTTCAAGGTGATCCTTGAGCCAGGACAGGGTGAACTTCATCTTGACAGGCCCCCAGACATGGTGGGTACGTCCAATGGCATGAAGCCATAATGACGCAACCAGCGCAGGTCACAGTCAAAAAAAGCGCGCAGGTCAGGGATGCCGTATTTCAACATTGCGATACGGTCGATCCCCATACCCCAGGCAAAGCCCTGCCATTCGGTCGGGTCGACATTGCAGGCCTCCAAGACCCTCGGATTGACCATGCCGCAGCCCAGGATCTCCAGCCAGTCATCGCCTTCGCCGATGCGGATTTCTCCGCCATCATAGGAACAGCCAATATCCACTTCAGCCGAGGGTTCCGTGAAGGGGAAATAGCTGGGTCGGAAATTGATGCGTAGGTTCTCGACCTCGAAGAAGGCCTCGCAGAATGCCTGCAGCGTACCTTTGAGGTGACCCATATGGATGTCCTTGTCTATCACCAGGCCTTCGATTTGATGAAACATTGGGGTGTGGGTCTGGTCCGAATCCGAGCGGTACGTGCGACCGGGTACCACGATGCGATGAGGAGGCAGCCTTTCCTGCATGGTCCGAATCTGCACCGGTGAGGTGTGAGTGCGCAGTACCATGGGCATGCCATCATCGCGCTCAGGCAAATAGAAGGTATCCTGCATCTGCCGGGCTGGATGTTCAGGTGGGATGTTCAGGGCGGTAAAATTATGGAAATCATCTTCGATGTCAGGACCTTCGGCGATGGTAAAATCCATATCTGCAAAGATGGCGGCAATTTCGTCCATCACCTGACTGACCGGATGTATACGCCCTTGCGGTTGTTGTCGAATTGGGAGGGTGGCGTCGATACTTTCTGTCGCTAGGCGTTCCTCTAGTTCAGTCTCGTGCAAATATTCTTTTCTTGCTTCAATCGCGGCAGCGACGGCCTCCTTCACCTTGTTCAGGGCGGCGCCAGCATCCCGGCGTTCTTCCGGCGCTAGTTGGCCTAGGCCCTTCATTTGCGCCGTTATACGTCCTTTCTTGCCCAAGGCAGTGACACGTACAGATTCCAGCCCAGATAAATCAGAAGCGGCGGCCACATCGGCCAGTAACTCATCCTGCAAAGATTGAATATCCGTCGTCATGATGTCACTTTCCCACGCTTGATGCGTAGTTGGATTGAAACAAAATTGGGACCATCTTTGGACGGGTCCCAATTTCGTAACTATAAATTTGCATGGGACCGATCTTAAGATCGAAGGTCCGAACTACAGGCTAGGCCGCCAGCGCAGCCTCTGCCTGTTCTACCAGGGCCTTGAACGCCTCAGGCTCGCGGACGGCGAGATCAGCCAGGACTTTTCTATCGATCTCAATGCCCGCCTGTTTGAGGCCGCTCATAAATCGTGCGTAATTGACGCCATGCTCCCGGCTTGCCGCGTTAATCCGCTGGATCCACAGTGCCCGGAAAGTGCGTTTGCGTACGCGACGGTCACGGTAGGCATATTGCCCTGCCTTTTCCACCGCCTGCTTGGCAACTCGGATGGTATTCTTGCGTCGACCTTGATAGCCAGAGGCCTGCGCCAGAACTTTTTTGTGTTTGGCGTGAGAGGTCACGCCGCGCTTTACACGTGCCATTTTATCTCTCTACTCGCCTTAGCCGTACGGCATGAATTTCTTGATGAACTTGGCATCCGCGTCTGACATGATCTTGGAGCCGCGATGTTCTCTGATCTGCTTGTTGGTGCGTTTGATCATGCCGTGCTGTTTGCCGGCTTGCTGACGCCGTACCTTGCCGGTCGCCGTTAGTCGAAAGCGCTTTTTCACGCTCGACTTGGTCTTCAACTTGGGCATTTGGATCCTCCAAATGTAGGAATTATAATAAAGAGTTGGCGGTCGGGCATACCCAGGGCAATGGCCCGCTCCGACGCGCCGTACTGATTTTGGAGCTATAGAGCAGCGGTTTATAACGCCGGACCTTAGCCCGCGCAACTGCATTGTTTTGGCAAATTGGTTGTAGGCGGTCCCAGCAACGGGGCCGCTCAGGTTA
>CAJWZI010000334.1 GCA_913049615.1 uncultured Alphaproteobacteria bacterium
CCCTTGATCGAACGACGGCATTTTCCGAAACCAATAATCGCACGTGTCAACGGTTTCGCACTGGGGGGTGGTCTGGAACAGGCCTTAGCTTGCGACATCATTGTTGCCGCAGATCATGCAGAATTCGGGCTGCCTGAACCCCGCCGTGGCTTAATCGCTGGATCAGCTGGCGTCCATCGCTTGCCACGTCAAATTGGTTTGAAACCAGCTATGGGTTATATGCTGACAGGGCGGCATATGACGGCGCAGCGAGCCTACGAACTTGGATTGGTCAATCAGGTCGTGCCGATGGAGAGGTTGGATCAAACGGTTGAGGAGTGGGTTTCCGATATTTTGCGCTGTGCGCCTTTGGCCGTCAGGGCAACCAAACAGGCCGCTATGTGCGGCTTGGATCACTCGCTCCCACAGGCCTTCTACACTGCTTACCCTGCTGAACGTTTACGTCAGAAGTCTGAGGATGCCTACGAAGGTCCACGCGCATTTGTTGAAAAACGTCTTCCCAACTGGACGGGGAGGTAGGGGTTTGGCAATCCGACTATTTTAGCAAGGGTGATCATTATCATAAAATTTTTTATTTAGAAAAATTTTGGATCCGCATGATGGCGGGAAGACAATCCAGAAGGTGTAGTTACTAGCCACACAACAAATTCGTACAGAATTGCACGGGAGTAGGAACCATGGCCGAAATCAAAGTAGGGCCAGAAATTGTCGACTATTTGCTATATGAAAAGGAAGACAGTGGCATCCTCTGGATCAAGTTTAACCGGCCGGAAAAGATGAATGCTCTCTATGGTACGGCAGAGGCGCTAGGAACTGTTGCCAAGGTAGGCGAGTATATGCGTGCGGGAGATGATGATCCTGATGTGCGAGTAATTGTGCTCACTGGTGTAGGCCGCGGTTTCTGCTCTGGTGCTGATCTCAAGACCCGCCCTTCCAAGGACCAAGTTGGCCTTAGCGTTGATGGTGCCCGCGGTAGTCAGGGAGGGCCGGATGCCGCCCGGCAGCATTTCTATCACGGTTTTACCAAATTACACCGCGACATCTCTATAATACGCAAGCCAACCATCGCCATGATCAACGGCGCCGCGGTGGGATCTGGCATGGACATGGCGCTCCATTGCGATATTCGCATCGGCTGCGAGGCGACACGGTTCATAGGGTATCAGCAAGCTGGTCAGATCATAGAAAACGGCGGCTGTTATTATTTGCCAAAAATGGTTGGGCTGGGTCGGGCGTTAGAATTCGCGTATACAGGCATGCTATCGGCTGAACGAGCGTACGAATGGGGTATGTTGAACCATCTTGTCAGTTCGGAAGAACTCGAAACCACCACGCGGGAACTTTGTGAACGTATTATTGCCCAGCCGCCGCTAGTTCAATGGACATCCAAGCGGATTATGCGAGCTGCTCTTGACAGTTCGCTGGAGACTACGATGACCCTGACATCGAACGCCGGCGGAATTTTGCAGAGTTCCGAAGACGCCAAGGAAGCCCGCCTTGCCTTCGTTGAGAAGAGAAGGCCAAAGTTTAAAGGCATTTGAAGCCTGACGAAAACCCCGTATTTTCTAGACCGTATTCCAGAGAATAATGTAGCAGGTTTCTGATTGCTCTAATTTACATTAGTACCGCTTTCAGACGATCTGCGGCCAGGCTTTGGGCAGCGACAGAATCGTCCAATAAAGGCGCCCAGGAAAAAAAGCCGTGGATCATCCCCTCATAATTTACATGTTCGCAATCGACACCGTCAGCTATGAGGCGTTCGCCACAGGCGTGGCCTTCGTGGGCGAGGATATCGCATTCCGCCGTGATCAATAGTGTTTTAGGGAGGCCGGCAAAAGTCTCGGCGCGGGCGGGAGAGGCCCGCCAGTCTTTTAGATCTTCGTCACTGTTCAAATAATGCTTGCGGAAGTAGGGAATTGAATCTGCTGTCAGCGGGCCGTAGCCCTTGCCGAAGGAAGCGTAAGTTGGTGTGCCTCCCATGTAATCCATAACGGGATATACCAGCATCTGGAAGGCAAGGGAGACGTCGTCGTTGTCTCTTGCTAGTAGAGAGGTGACTAAGGCCAAGTTGCCACCTGCACTGTCGCCACCCACACTAATCTTATCCGCTGTGACACCCATACTATCCGCATTTTCAAACAGCCATTTCGTGGCGCCATAGCAGTCATCGACGGCCGCGGGAAATTTTGACTCCGGTCCCATTCGGTAATCCACCGACATGACTAAAATTTTTGCATCGCGGCAAATTGCGCGGCAGACGGAGTCATGGGAGTCCAGATCACCGATAACATGGCCTCCCCCATGGAAGTAGACCATGGCGCCGATGGGCCCTTCAGCCACTTCTGATCTATAAATCCGCACAGGAATTGCCCCTGCCGGCCCGGGAATTGTGCGATCTTCTATGTCGCCAACCTCGATTAAGGTAGTATCGCGAGTTTTAGCCGTTTCTGTCATTTGCCTGCGCGCATCTGCGGGGCTCAACTCGTGCATAGGTTTAAGGTTTTGGGCTTTCATAGCCTCCAGCAGTTGAACTAGTTGGGGTTTCATTGCCACCGGACTATTTCCTTTCCGAAATTCACTAGTATTGAACGCCCTGGGATAGCGCGCCGTCCACTAACAAGTTGGTGCCGGCGATGAAGCTAGCTAAAGGGCTGCATAAAAAGACCGTTGCATCAGCTACTTCTTTGGGTGTTCCCATTCGCCCCATTGGGTTCATTGCCAGAGCCCCCTTGAAGAGTTCGGGCATCTCCAGTTCACGTTTATTCCAGATGCCACCTTCAAAATAAATTGTTCCCGGTGATACTGTGTTAACACGTATGCCCTTAGGCGCAAGGGCGTGAGCAAGGTTGGACATGTGGTTTATCAAGGCTGCTTTCATCGAATTATAAGCTCGCACGCCACCGAAATACTGTAGAGCAGAGACGGAACTGATGGCGACAATAGCCCCTGTTTCCGATTTTTCTATATGTGGCAGAGCGCCATCTATCGTGTGAATTGTGCCCATCATGTCTATGTCGAATGCGCCACGCCAAGCAGCAGCACTGTTGTCTCCTGCCAGGGCCGAGACGTTGGCGATTAAGACGTCTAGCCCACCTAATTCTCTCGCAGCCTGGTTTATCCAGCTTTTCAGGTCTAATTCATTGCCCACATCGACGTCTGTGCCGGTAGCCTGAACCCCCATGTCTTTGAGGGCTAAAACGGTTTCTGCCACTTCACCGGCATTGCGGGCGCAGATGGCAATATCTACTCCTTCGGTAGCGAGCCGTTCCGCGATAGCTCGACCAATACCGCG
>CAJWZI010000335.1 GCA_913049615.1 uncultured Alphaproteobacteria bacterium
TTGCGTTTGCAGCCAGTCGAGCCGCTGTCGACATAACAGGCCAGTAGTTTTGCCCTCGTCCAGCGTGTCCAAAACGATGAAATAATTATCCTCCGCCGTGAAGGTGAATTGAACAAATCCATTATCATCCACCTGTATTTCCGGAAATATTTCTCGGAAGGCTGACCTGCCATCATGATTTCCCAGGAGTAGGTAATACGGTGCATTTAGGGAATTTACGATCTCGCGCAAGTATTGGTATTCGGGCACCGTTCCCCGGTTCACTAAGTCCCCGGTCATCACCACAAAAGCAATGTCGGTAAAATCCTGGTTGATACAATCTACTGCGGCTTGCAGACGGTCTCCCGGTGGCAAGCCATAAAGCGGCTGATTATCAGCCGTAATGTGCATATCAGTTAGATGTACGAACCGCACAGTTAGCCTTTCTACAGCCTTTCGATGGTCCGAGCGCGAAATCCAACAATTTGTTCCGGGCCGGTCAGTTGGTTGCTTAGTACGCTATATTAGATATGCATTAGTTCCAACAACTTGATCATGCGGAGCCTCTTGGTACCTTCCAGCGCATCTGTGATGAACCACCCTCTCCCGAAAATCACTTTAGGGCATCGCTTTCAGGGGGATCACCGCACCAGGATACTGAATGACCCGAGCCGCCAAACGGTGGCCTGCGCCGGCCGCTCCCACTTGGCTTTCGCCCCGCAGCCGACTGAACAGGTAGGCAGCGTTGAAGCTATCGCCCGCAGCTGTCGTGTCCACCGGCATAACTGCCGCTAAGGCGGGGATGTTCTGCAAGCTACCGCCAGGGCATAGAAAACAGCCGTTGTCGCCGTCCTTGAGACAAATTTCGGAAGCCCCCAAATCGGCAATGCGCTTTACTGCCGTAGCAGCATCCATCGCGCCATGCAAGGCGCATTCGTCATCCAGGCCAGGTAGAGCGATATGACAGCGTTGGTAAACTTCATCTATGGCCGCGGCTGCGGCTTGGCGACTAGGCCAGCCATGCGGCCGATAATTAGGGTCGAATGCCACGCGCGCACCGGTCGAAATGGCGTGCTCAAGTGCTGTCAGCAACGCCTGACGGTCATTCTTGGTTAAAATTGAAAGGGTGACGCCCGAAAGATAAATTAAATTATAGTTACACAGACCTTCGGCTAAACGGGCGCCCACTTCGCCCCGCATCATTTCCCGCGCAGCTGATGCTCCGCGCCAATAATAGAAACTGCGCTCGCCCTTGCAGTCCGTGCGTATGGTGTAAAGACCCGGCAGGCGGCCGGGCAGGCGGGCCACCAAGTTTGTTCCGATACCTTCGTTCTGCCAGACTGTCAGCATTTCATCAGAATAGGGGTCATCTCCTAAGGCTGTTAGATAATCTACCTGCGGATCTTTGTCGCCGGCCAGGCGCGCGAGGTATACCGCTGTGTTCGACGTGTCGCCGCCGTAGGCAAGTGTCTTGCCGCCGTCTAGCCTGTCACTAATTTCGATCATGCATTCGCCAATGGCGGCAATTTTCATCTCGTTCGTCATGCCGGCGGGACTATACTGGTGACGAAGAAACGAGGCAAACCAGAGGGCGTGACATGCCGATGCGGACGATTGAAGAGGTTTTAGGCTTAGCCCCGGTTATTCCAGTCTTGACCATCCAACGGTCCGAATGTGCAGTACCGCTGGCCCGGGCACTGGTGGCTGGCGGTCTAAGGGCACTGGAGATCACACTGCGTACTGATGTGGCATTAGACGCTGTGCGGGCCATTGCGCAATCTGTGCCGGATGCCGTGCCAGGAGTGGGCACTGTCACCACGCCCGAGGATTTTTCCGAGGCGCGGGCCGCTGGCGCGCATTTCGCGGTATCGCCAGGATTTTCCTCTGATCTGGTGACGGCGGCTGGCAATCTGCCATATCTGCCAGGGATCGCTACGGCGAGCGAGGCTATGGCGGCGCAACGGATTGGTCTGCGGTGTTTGAAGTTTTTTCCAGCCGAGGCAATGGGCGGACAAAATACTCTAGCTGCCCTTGCCGGGCCATTCCCGAGCCTTATCTTTTGCCCCACAGGAGGGGTTAGACGAAACAACGCCAGGGAATATCTCTCCTTGGCAAATGTTCGTTGCGTGGGCGGCAGTTGGGTCGCGCCCGAGGAGGATATAGCAAGTGAACGGTGGGAAAAAATTTCGAAACTAGCTTCGGAAGTCTCCTCATTTGACGCCTATGCAAACCCCTAGGAAATGGTGCAATGTCATTGCAAATGAAACTTAACGGGTTCCCAACCGTGCCGGTTCTTGCAACAATGAAGCCGTACAGAATCGAATAACTGTTTGGCCATTGGGGAGGTTGCCATGAGTACCATCTTAGTGCCCTTCAGCGACGATGATCGTGCGGAGGCGGCTCTGCAAACCGCCATAATGATCGCCCGGACATTCGATAGCCATGTGGAGGGGCTGCACGCCTGGCGGACGCCCCAGATCATCGCCGGGGAGGGCGTGGTCTTTCCATCTGAGTCTCTGGCACGACTGACGGATGAATCGAAACAATTTGCTGCATCGGCTCATCAGCGATTTGACGCCGTGATCAAGGCAGAGAACATTCCATATCGCGAAATTGGTACTGCGGCCAACGGGGTTAGTTGCTCTTGGCGCGAAGGCGAGGGGGTGGAAAGTGAAATCATCGGCGATTATGGCCGTCTGTTCAACGTCATTGTCATGGGCCGTAACGAAATGGGCACCTCGGTGGATTGGAAGGCGACACTGGAGGCGGCCTTGTTTGAAAGCGGCCGGCCTGTCATTCTGGCGGCTGCCAAACCACCGCCAACTGTTGGACAGCACATTGTCATTGCTTGGAACGGCGCAACTGAAACTGCGCGTACAATCGCTGTGGCCATGCCTGTTCTCCGCAAGGCTGCGCGCGTCACCGTCTTGACGGTGGAGGGCGGGTTCGTGCCCGGTCCCTCGGCCGAGGATGTTGCTCGCCATTTAGGGCGCAACGGTATCGACACCACCACTATGACGGCAGCGCCTGGCCGGCGCAGTATCGGTGACGCCATGGTGGATGAAGCAGCAACGGCGGGTGCGGATATGTTATTGAAGGGCGCTTTTACCAATAGCCGTCTACGGCAGATGATTTTTGGTGGAGCGACAAGGGATATCATCAACAATTCGGTCTTGCCGGTACTTATGGCCCGTTGATGGGCTAAAATAGCAGGACCGTTACTGGGTCAGCGGATGCCTGCGAAGCGATTATCAGCTAGATTTGCCTCTACTTCGTCGATGCACAGATTCGAGACGGGCTTCCACAT
>CAJWZI010000336.1 GCA_913049615.1 uncultured Alphaproteobacteria bacterium
GCCACCTAGTCCCGGCGCATCGCCGGCACAGAAATAGCCGTCCACATCATCCATAGACAGCCCAGCATCCGCCAGGGCACCAATGGCAACCTCGGCGTGGAGTTGGGGGATCGTCTTGTCGACCGCTTTGCGGGTGGGATGTTCATAGATCCCCGCAATGTAGGCCTTGCTACTTCGGCTCATACTTGTTCTCTCTCTTGTCTTGAAATTTCGATTAATATGATTTGGGTAAATCCAGGGCCTTTTCGGCGAGGAAGCTGAGGATCAGCTGTGGTGAGATTGGTGCAAGGCGATGGATCAGGCTCTCACGCAGATACCGCTCCACATGAAATTCTTTGGCATAACCCATACCGCCGTGCGTCATCACGGCATTCGTGCAGGCCTTGAAGGCCGCCTCGCCAGCAAGATATTTTCCGGCGTTGGCCTGCAGGCCGCATTCAAGGCCAGAATCATAAAGAGCTGCCGCATGAAAGGCCATCAGGTGAGCAGCTTCCAGTTCCGCCCAGGATTCCGCCAAGGGGTGCTGAATGGCTTGGTTCATACCGATTGGCCGGTCAAACACCACCCTCTCCCGCGCATAATCTGCAGCCTTTTTCAGAGCACAACGGCCGAGTCCCACCATCGAGGCCGAAATCAAAATTCGCTCTGCATTCAGGCCGTGGAGCAAATAACGAAAACCCTTGCCTTCTTCGCCAATCAGATCCTCTTTGGACACTTCCAAATTGTCGATAAACACTTGGTTGGAATCCACGCATTTACGGCCCATTTTATCGATAGCACGTATTTCACAATGATTACGGTCCAGGTCCGTATAAAACAGGGACAGGCCATTGATTGGCTTGTCCGTTTCAGATTCATCTTTAGTACGAGCAATCAGTAACATCTTGTTGCAGACCTGTGCCGTAGAGGTCCAGATCTTTTCGCCATTGACCAGGTAGTGGTCACCCTTGTCCACGGCTCGCGTTGTCAAACGGGTCGTATCCAGTCCCGTATTCGGCTCCGTCACTGCAAAACAGGCTATATCTTCGCGCTTGATCACTGGGGGCAACCATTTGCGCTTCTGATCGTCCGTACCGAACACAACCACCGGGTTCAGGCCGAAAATGCCAATAGCCAAGGCCGCGAACCCCGCGTTGCCGCAGCCGGATTCTGTGATCCCTTGGACCATAGCAGCCGCATCGGCAATACCTAGGCCACTGCCGCCGTACTCTTCGGGCATGGCGATACCCATCCAGCCTTCCTTGGTCATGGCCTGACAAAAATCCTCCGGAAATTTGCCGTCTGAATCCCGGTCTAGCCAATATTGATCACCAAACTGCTCACACAGTTTCATGACACTATTTTTGATTTGTTGCTGTTCTGGAGTGAAATTCAAACTCATGTGTATTTCCGTTCTGTGGACTCGATCGACCTGGCGAAAAATTCCGAGGAGACCCCTGTTTTGAGTGGGACCGCCGGGAATATAGGCATATTCGTTTAGTATACCAATATGTTCGGATAGGAATTTTCTATTAAAACCAATGGCTTATATGAAACTAATTAGCTGGCGATTGGTGAAACACGGCATCCAGCTTTTTATAGGCCTCTATTGCCAGGTTGCCTCCCATGTTCAAATATCCTCCTATTTGGCTTCTTGCTAAAGAATGTCTGGTGAAAGCCGCGATCTGAATTTCCGTACAACGGGCCTCGGCCATCAAGGATACTAATGTGCCGCGCAAATCATGCCAATGCAGATCGTCGACTTCTGCTTCTATTCTAATTGGGTTCATGGCCTTGTGAAGATTCATTTTAGACCATGCGTTGCCAGAGGACGTGGTAAAAATAGTTGGCCTGACTTTAGGCTAAATATCTAGGACCTGCTTTAGCGGCTGCAAGTTATAAAGCGTAAAACTAACTTCTGCCCCAGTTTTCCTTGCTCCACATGCAGCCATTCACCGTCGTAGTCCGACCATTTCATCTTTAGGATATCAGCACTGCGCTTGCCAAGACCGCTGCCCGTCTCGATGACGGCTCACCGGCTAGCTCCGAGGGAGAACTGATCGATGTCGTCGTCAAGGAAGTCAAAGCGGCGACGTCGGACCAGCCCCATAGCGAGGGCGCTAGGGACACTGACGTTCAGGCAGAGGAAGGTCAGGCCAAAGAAGGGGCGTGGGAGTTATTTACGGGCTAAGGCCTAACCGTGGCCGATATAATCCTTGCGGCCGCCATCCACGGTGAGGACTTGTGCGGTGGTGAAACCGGCCTCCGGGCTGGCGAGGAAAGCGACGGCGGCGGCAATGTCCTCCGGTGCGCCGACGCGACCGACCATCGTCCGCTCCCCCATATCGGCCACGCGTGCCGAAAATTCCTCTTCCGTCGTACTACCACGGGTCATGTCGGTGACGACCCAACCGGGGCAGACGGCGTTCACGGTGATACCGGAGCGTCCTAGCTCCAGTGCGAAGCGCTTCGTCAGAATTAGCACTTCGGCCTTTGTTGCGGCGTAGAAGGCGGTGCCCGATAATGTGGTGCCGATGGCGGCGTTGGAGGCAATGTTGACGATACGGCCGTAGGCTCTGGCCTTCATGCCTGCCATGATCGCACGGGTGGTGTTGATGACGCCATTGACGTTGACACGGCGCATGCGGTCAACGGTCGCTTCGTCGTACGTTTCCAATGTGCCGGGGGCAGAGATGCCAGCATTGTTGACTAGTATGGTTGGCGGACCGAGTATCGCTTCCGCCCGGTCGATTAGGGCATGCGCCTGGGCGGAGTCGGACACGTCGGCCTGCACCGCAATGGCAGATGTGCCCCCGGCGTGAAGTTCTGTCACCAAGGCTTCAGCAGGCTCTGGCTGAGCCGAATAGTTGACGCATATAGCGGTGCCCTGGGCGGCGAGGTGGGCGGAGATGGCGCGCCCGATACCGCGAGAACCACCGGTTACAATCGCGACCTGATGAATTTGGGGCATTGGGGGGTGCCTTTCCCAGGTTGTAGTCTCTCCGGCGGAACTTGGATCAGCTAGTAATTATAAGCGGGCGTGATGATATTCGTATACCTTGTCGCCGCGCAACTTTGCGACACACAGCAATCTGGTAGGCTCACCTCGAACCGTCGCTGTGTGGGTTCCCACTAGAACATCTTCGCTTTCAAATATTGTGCTTTCGTGAACACCATTCGTCACAGGTGCTATTTCAATAAATTCCAGTGCCCTAGCCCGATCCAGTCCGTCTGGGTCTGAGGCGTGGGACGCCCACTTGAAATCATCCGTAAGAAAGGGGGCTAATTTATCAGGGGCGTGATCA
>CAJWZI010000337.1 GCA_913049615.1 uncultured Alphaproteobacteria bacterium
GTAAATCGGTAGGCTCCCATCCCGGTTTTGACCGCAAATCATCTATCTGTCCAACATAGAAGGTAACTTCATCGGGATCGAAGGCGCCCTTGACCACAAAGTATCCGTCATTATCCCAGGCCCGCTGTTGGGTCTTTGTCAGATTTTGCACGACTATCGCTCCTATAATTGCGTATTTTGATTCCAGGATAACACCGAGCCTATAAAATGCGAATCACCAGAACCCAAAAAAGGAGACTCATATGCCGTTCAACGCACCTTACGCTTTCATGGTAAGCATGGATGTTCAAGCTGACAAAGAAGAACTGTTCAACGAGGTTTATGACGAAGAGCATATCCCGGCGCTATTGAAGGTGCCCGGCGTGATTGCCGTCTCGCGCCTAAAGACTGAGGCTGGGACGTTGAGTTTGGGCGGAAAGGACGTCGCAATAACCGGCGAAGGCCTCCCTCACTACACCGCAATCTATGAAATTGAAAACCCCAACGTCTTGAATAGTTCCGCCTGGGCCGAGGCGGTGGAAGAGGGTCGTTGGGCTGGCCAGGTGCGTCCCTATACCTCAAACCGCAGCCACGTCTTACGAAAGCTGCTCTAAAAGACGAAAATCTGAGACACCAAGGGTGCAAAATGATTCAAAGGCTAGCTGTCAACGTTGGCCGGGCCCAAGCCTTGCAATAATGATGGTAGACTTCGCAGTGTAAATTTTCCCGGTAGCGAACGCGGTCATTACAGTCACCACTCTTAGTATTAGGTGTAATAGTAAAATTGAAACAAGCCGAAGTGCCCAGTTAACCGGACGAATTCTTACCGCACCTAGGTTTGCTGTATGGGAAAGCGGGAGAAACGCTACGATACCGCCAATACCCTATAACAGGGCGGTCCTGACCACCTCATTCTTGGCGCCTTCCATTTTTGAGCGGCCTGTATATCTGATACACCGAGAAGAACCTCTCGGCCTCGATGAGCAGAAAACAGCTTTGATTGCCCTACCGCACATGGCAATCCCAATGTCTATGTCTAGGCTGAATTTTTGAATAATTCCCTACCAATCAACATGCGGCGTATTTCTGATGTTCCGGCACCGATTTCATAAAGTTTGGCATCCCGTAAGAACCGGCCTGTGGGATATTCGTTGGTATAACCGTTGCCTCCCAGAGCTTGCACCGATTCTAGTGCCATCCAAGTGGCCTTTTCCGCCGCATAAAGGATTACCCCAGCGGCATCCGTGCGGGTGGTATCGCCTCGATCGCAGGCCTGAGCTACCATGTAAACATACGATTTCGTCGCATTCATGGTGGTGTACATATCGGCTATTTTTCCCTGCATTAGTTGGAATTCACCGATTGCCTGGCCAAATTGTTCTCGTTCGTGCACATAAGGCAGCACTACATCCATGCAGGCCTGCATGATGCCAAGCGGTCCAGCTGAGAGTACCAATCGCTCATAATCCAGTCCGCTCATTAAAATGCGTACGCCTTCGCCTTGGTGACCAACAACGTTCTCCTCCGGCACAGCGCAGTCTTCGAATATTAGCTCGCATGTGTCAGAGCCGCGCATGCCTAGCTTGTCTAGCTTTTGTGCCGTTGAGAAACCCTTAAACCCTTTTTCAATTAGAAACGCGGTAATGCCGTGCGGCCCCGCGTCAGGATCAGTCTTTGCGTAAACCACCAGGATATCAGCCTCAGGTCCATTGGTGATCCACATTTTGTTGCCGTTCAGGATATATTGGTCACCCCGCTTTTTTGCCTGCAGGCGCATGGAGACTACGTCCGAACCAGCACTCGGTTCACTCATGGCCAAGGCGCCTACATGTTCGCCACTGATTAGTTTTGGTAAATATCGGGTCTTTTGGTCCTTGCTGCCCTGGCGGCGGATCTGATTTACGCAAAGATTGGAATGGGCACCGTAACTGAGACCTACTGATGCAGAGGCACGACTAATTTCCTCCATCGCCACGCAGTGCTCCAGATAGCCCAGGCCAGCGCCGCCGTATTCCTCCTCTACCGTTACACCAAGAACACCAAGGTCACCCAACTGCGGCCAAAGATCGCGAGGGAATATATTGCTTGAATCGACGTCGGCGGCGCGCGGGGCTATCTTGTCGGCGGCAAAACTAGCTACGCTGTCGCGTATCATGTCAGCGGTTTCGCCTAACCCGAAATCAAAAGCGGGTAATACGTTGGGGATCATTGCGAGCCTTCCTTCCTGTTTCATCTGATGTACTGATATCGCCTGCAACAGCCACTGCCAGTATTCGATAAAACATAAGCCTGAAAATTAAATTTCGAAAAATACAGAAGATACATAATTTACGCGGCCCGGCAATTGCCACTGGAAGATTACCACCGACCCAACCATGATGGGACATGGCTAATTTGAAGTTGAGCATTCTCGATCAGTCGCCCATTCCGGCCGGCGACAGCCCGGCGGACGCCATCGCCGCCTCGCTCCAGCTAGCACAGCATTGCGATCAACTAGGCTACCAACGGTATTGGCTGGCCGAGCACCATTCCAACCCGGCTCTAGCCGGATCAAGCCCGGAAATACTAATAGCCCGGATCGCCGCCCTGACAAAAAATATGCGTATTGGTGCTGGGGGCGTGATGCTGAACAATTATGCACCCCTAAAAGTCGCAGAAAACTACAAAGTTCTGCATTCGCTGTATCCTGGGCGAATTGATCTCGGCCTAGGGCGGACCATTGATAGTAACCAACGAACGAGCAGTTCTCGTTTGCCTAATCGCGGTCCCGCGGAAGGCACATCATATTTACAAAAAATTCGGCAGCTTCTGGGAAACTTCAATGATGGCATTGATGGCACAACGTCTCACAATACTGATGATCAACCTCCGAAATCAGGCGTGCCAGAAATCTGGTTATTAGGTTCATCGATAAAATCAGCTGGCTACGCGGCTGAACTTGGCCTCCCGTTTTCTTTTGCCCATTTCATCAACCGGGGGGACGGCGTAAAGGCGATGGAATTCTACCGCAGGCAATACACACCGGTCGCTGCTGAACCTAAGCCACAGGGTTCCATCAGCGTATTTGTCATTTGCGCCGAGACGCAAATGTCTGCAAACAATATCGCACTCAGTCATGCAGGATTTCTTGTCGATCAGCGCACAAGAATACCGGGTCCCATACCGACGCCGCAGGCCGTGCGGGACACGCCTTACACTCCACCACAGAGACGCTTGTTGGAAGCACACCTAAAACAGACCATCGCCGGTCCACCAGGCACGATAAAGCGAGAATTGACAGCTCTTGCCGCCACTCATGG
>CAJWZI010000338.1 GCA_913049615.1 uncultured Alphaproteobacteria bacterium
GGCGGGCCGCCGGCTTGGCGAGCAGAAGGAGACATCGTCAGTTCGGGGAAGGAGAAATATTTACCTTCGTGAGAGACTGCCTTGCCGCTCCACAATTTGCGCAGCACTTCGATGCCTTCTGTCAGCCGGGCGCCGCGTTCCGATCGGTTGACACCTGCGACCTGAAAGTCAGTTTCGAACTCGCCACCGACGCCCACTCCCAGAATAAACCGGCCGCCGGAAAGATGATCCAGCGTCACCGCTTGCTTGGCCACAGGACCAGGATGGCGCAGAGGCAGCAGATATACCCCGATGCCCAATTCTAGCCGCGGGCTATAAGTCGCTGCCTGCGCCAGTTGAATGAACGGGTCCAGGATCGGAATTGCGAAAGACAGATGATCGCCGACCCAAAGAGAATCGTACCCCAGACCATCGATCATCTCGACCATCGTCCGTCCATCCTCGGCGTCCGGCAGCCATGAACCCTTTGCCGGTTCGGTCCGGCGATGAATGGTCTGAACCCCGAATTTGAGCCGATTATCAAGTTGCAATGTCATGACCGTTGTCTTTCTATGATTTATTGCCGGCTAGCGGTTCAGGGGGCAAAAATCAACAGGGTTCATCAACACGTTTTCCTGTTTTTCCAGTGCACCCAGTTCGGCGGAGGCCTTGGTATAGGCTAACCATTCCGGGTCGGCCCATAACGCGGCCCGCTTTGCCTCGCGATCACCGGCGTTCTCATAAATCCATATATGCAAGTATTGGTTTGGATTTCCGGTTTCTGTTTTCAGGTAGGCCAACGGTTGACCCAGGTTGCGGGTCTGCGGGCCAAATCCTTTTTCCGCGTACAGTTCAAGGTGTTTGGCAATGGTGCCGGGTCGGCAGGTGTAGGTGCGAACGTCCAAGAGCATGGATGATTCCTTCTAGATTGGAAATTTAGTGCCTAAACAGTCTACGCCAATCCTGCCGTTGTTTCCCACGATTGATAATAAATTGTGTTCAAATTAATAGTATGCTAACGATTTGGGAACACACTGTATCATTTGTTATGGAAAATGATGCCAAGCGAGTAGGAATTTCCCCGGCAACTGCGGCTCATTGATGCGAAGCACTTGAATGAACGACATTGAATATTTTGATCCTCGTGATCAGTTTGGCTTTCGACTAGGACGGCTTGCACGTTTCTGGCGTTCCCGGCTCGATGAAAAGATGCGGCCCCATGGTCTCACCCAGGCGCGGTGGGTAGTGATGATCCATCTGCGGCGGGGCGGGAATGGTTTCAAGCAAAAGGCCCTGGCTAAATTTGTCGGGATCGAAGGGCCAACCCTGGTGCATATCTTGGACAATCTTGAAAAGCAAAGCCTTATTGAGCGACGCCAGGACAAGGTGGATCGTCGGGGCAAGACCGTGCACCTGACGGATGAAGGCTGGCGTATGATAGAGGTGCTGGACGAGGTCGTAGCGGAAGTGCGGAGCGAAAATCTGGCGGGTATTTCAGATGCTGATTTGGCGCATTGTCTGACAGTTTTCGAGAACATTGAATCTCACGTAAATGATGTACCGGCTGATCAGTCTGACGCTGTCTAATTGAAATATGAAACGGAAAAACGGATTGAAGCGGTGAACGATAAATCAACTACCCAACGGTTGCAGTCGCATGACGATAATCGGATAAATCCGGATAACGCCCCTGATGGGGCCACGGAAAATACCGGCTCTGCGGGCACCGGCAAAGACCGCAGCGAAGATAGCCTGCCGACGCGGTCCTCCGGTTTGAGGCACGGAATTGGCCGCACACTTCTCGTCGTGGCCATCTTGGTCGGTATTGCCGGGCTGGCGTATTGGATTTATGGCCGTTACACCAATGTCATCGTTTACGACGCCCGGATCAAGGCAGACATGATCATGATTTCGTCGCGCATTGACGGCTGGGTCACCGAGGTGCCGGTTTCGGAAGGGCGTAAGGTCAATGTCAATGATCCCCTGGTCATGATCGACGGCCGCGACTCAGCATTGCGGTTGCAGGAAATCGACTCCCAGCGCAAATCCTTGCAGGCTGAGCGCGAGCAGATCGAGGCGGAAGTCCGCATGATCGATCAACAGACTCGGGGGCGCTTCGAAGCTAGCCGTGCCGCTTTGAATGCAGCGCAGGCTGCCAAAGCGGGTATGGATACCGAGTTGGAGCAGGTCAGGAATGATTTTGAGCGTGCGCAATCGCTACTAAACAAAAAAGTGATTTCTCGACAGCGTTGGGAAGCCCTGCGCACCGCCCATCGTATGGCTCGACAGCAGGTCTTGAAAGGCGAGGCTGACGTGGCCCGCGCCAACGCATCTGTCATGGAGGCCAAGGCCGACCGTCAGCGCATGGGCGTCCTTCGCGGCCGCATAGTGAGCTTGCGCTTCGACGATGAACGTCTGAATACTCGGCGAGAACGTCAGCAACTGGACCTCTCAGACCGCACTATTAAGGCGCCCAGCGTGGGCACCGTGGATCGTACGTTTATTGAGCCTGGCGAGTACGTGGCCCGGGGCCAACGTCTTTTGCTGATGCATAATCCCGACGTCATCTGGGTTGAGGCGAATATCAAGGAAACCGATATCCGCAATGTCAAATTGGGTGCCAGGGCTAAGATTTCCGTCGACGCCTATCCCGACCTGCAGGTCATTGGCGAGGTGGTCCGCATCGGCAATGCTGCGACAAACCAGTTCGCCCTGCTGCCCAGTCCCAACCCTTCGGGCAGTTTCACGAAAATCACCCAGCGTTTGCCGGTGAAAATTGCCGTGCCGCAAACGGAAGGTCTTCTGCGCCCCGGCATGATGGTCGAGGTTGAGATTGCAATCGACCGCGATTAACACGATGTTCGCGCGGTTTGGGCCGCGCTATCGCTACTATGTGAGTTTCACGGCCATGCTTGGCACCATGGCCATGGCCTTGACCGCAACCATGACCAACGTGGCCATCCCTGTGATCATGGGCACCTTTGGTGTTGGTCAGGACAAGGTGCATTGGGTCTCCACCGGCTTCATCGCGGCGATGACTATTGCCATGTTGTTGAATGATTGGTGCGTCCGCTCATTTGGCATGCGGGTCACCTATATCGGCGCCATGGGTATATTTATTTTCGGCGGCCTCATGGGCGGGCTTAGCAACAATATCGACCTGGTTATCCTGGCTCGCTGTTTGCAAGGTATTGGTGCCGGTATCGCGCAACCACTGGCCATGGTGCTGATCCTGCAGGTCTTTCCTGTGGAGCAGCGTGGCCGCGCCATGGGGTTGTTGAGTGTCGGGATCATGGC
>CAJWZI010000339.1 GCA_913049615.1 uncultured Alphaproteobacteria bacterium
CCAGGCCGACATCGAACCGTCCTCCTGACTGATGGGCAAGGGATGCAAACATGGACGCTGCTACCGACCAATCGCGAGTATTTGGGTTGGTGACACACGGGCCAAACCGCATTGCCTTGGTGTGCTCCATACACATTGCAATGGCCATGAAGCTTTCCCGCCAAAGAATATGACTATCGTAAAACCAACAGTAGGTGAACCCGGCGTCTTCAGCCTGGCGGACCAAATAGCGGGCTCGGTCTGGTTGCATGGTTCCTTTAAAACATAACGCAAATTCCATGATGTGGTTCCTTCGAAAAGGTACGTGCAAATGCCAAGAATCAGATAATTGTTCGGTTGGACCCTCAATTGTACCTGGGGGTTATTCCGCCGCAGTAGCGATATTAGTTTTGGTGAGGCGGCAGCGTATGCCGCGGGTGTCGACTGATCCGGTCACCGGGTCGCACGGGCCATCATAGGCTATTGCGGCATTAATGTTTATGTCAAGCGAGCCGAATTCGGGGCCGGCGGCTTCCGGGTACCACCACCCCATCCCAGTTCGCAGCACATCGGGCAGCACATCTTCTGTAACCCGGACGCGGAGCCGGCATTGACCGTCGTGGTCGATTGTTTCCACCATAACCCAATCGTTTTCGAGTAACCCGTATTTCTCAGCGGTTTCGGGGTTCATTTGTAACCACGGATCGTTGGATACTTTGCGCGCCCAGACTTGGTCGCGGAAACGCGAATGGTGATAGGTTTTCTCCCGCGCGCCGGTCAGCAACGTCAGGGGATATTCTTGTTGCGTCACCTCCAAAGTCTGGTCTACATGCGGCGGGATATAGTCGGGCAGGGGGTCAAGGCCCAGTTCCGCCAGTTTTTCTGAAAAGAGTTCTATTTTGCCGGTATAGGTTTTGAATCCGACGCGATCGAAATCGCCCAGCTCATATGAGAACGTTGCGTAACCATTTTCGAGAAGTTGTTCCATGCTGATTGGGCCGTCGCCTAGCAGAAATTCATTGAATTCGCGCTTGCTCTCCCAAGGGTAATATCGCCTTGCATCGGTAATGCCGTGTGCCTCCAGTCGACGAACGATCCCTAACGCGATATCAAAATCGCTGCGGGCCTCGCCTAACGGCGGGTGAGCTGGTTGCATCGCGCTGAGGCACGGTCCGGTGGCTTCAAGCGATACCTCCTCTTCCTCCAGCCCGGTTGTCTTCGGCAGCACGATATCGGCCAGCGCCGCGGTAGGGTTCATCATATGGGTCCCGACAGCGAGGAAATCGAGTGACTTTAGCGCTGCAACGGTCTTCTGCGTGTCTGGATAGGTAACGACGATATTGACACCGGTGACATACATCGCGCGGACCGGATAAGGCTGGCCGCTGAGCACCGCTTCGATAACGCCTGGATTATTGCAGGCGGTCTGAAATCCTTCCGGTCCTGCCCAGAGTGGGAAATGATCTGCCCCAATGGTCTGTTGCTCGACTTCGAGCGGCAGCCGAAATTCCGGCTTGTGCAGAACCTCGATATAGTTGGTAAAATTCGTTGGGCGTTTTACGCGGCGATTTCCACCTACCCGGTCGATATTACCGCTGATCGCGACCAGCGAATGAAATGCCCGGTAAGTCTGCACCCCGGCGCTGAACGCATCGATGCCGTGGCCCGAAACAAAGCTGGATGGCCCATCAGCATAAAATTCAGCCGCGGAGACGATATCCCTTGCAGCGATACCAGTCAGTTCTGCTACGAATTCCGGGGTATAGCGTTCTGCACGATCTTTTAGTGCATCGAAACCATGGCACCACTTCTCAACAAATTCAGAATCATGCCTATTGTTTGCTATCAACCAACGGATCATGCCGAGACCAATAGCGGCGTCCGTGCCTGGTTTTGGTTGAAGCCAGAGATCGGCGAGGCGCGCTACCCTGGTCCGGGCTGGGTCGATCACGACAATCTTCGCGCCCTTTCTTTGCGCCCGCTTGAGGGCCAGCCATTGTGCCGGGTCGGAGGCAATTGGGTTGCGGCCGACAACAAGAGCGCAGTTGGTATTGTCAATATCCTCGCCGTTGGAAATTGTTAGCCCGGTAATCTTGTCGGACAGGCTTCGGCAGCCACCACACAGATCCTGGTTCATCATCCAATTCGGCGAACCGAAGGCGCGCATCAGAAGTGCCAGCGATACGCCTCTGCTGAAATGGGCACTGCTTACTGCGCCGCATAGAGCAAGCGGGCCGTACTTATCCCGTACCACTAACAGCTTTTCTGTTATCTCATCCAACGCGTCATCCCAGGATAGTTGTTCCCAGGTGCCGCCGCCGCGTTCGCCACTACGGCGCATCGGATGGAGAATACGGTCGGGGTGATAGGTCAACTCTGGAAGGCCGCGCATACCCTTGACGCAGAAAGCACCGAGTGATCCGGGATGATCGGGATTGGGCATGAACTTGGTGACGCGCCCATCCTCCACTGTGGCCAAAGCACCGCAATGGGTGGTGCATTCCCAGCAGGTAGTTGGGACGATCAATTTGCCTTCGATCATTATCTAACCGTTATCCCTAAGATAACCTCCAGATTTTCCGTGATGGTAGCAAATTGCTGACACCATCGTAAGGATAGAACTGCCATTCATCAATCTACGGCTAGATCTATTAAGGCGTGGACCCAGATAATCAATGCCAACTGGAAAATAATTGGAGAAGTGCGCCAGGATGGTGGGAATTATACCAAATGGCATTCAAAACTCTTTTAATTCGTCAAAATTAGAGGCGTCGCGCCGGTAGAGAAATAAATTCTGCTGAAAACAGTGCGATTGAGTATGATTTTATTGCGTTTGAATACTACTTGGGAAATGTCGATAGAAGAGTGTGCAAAGTGGTGACAAAAAGCAAGATCGGCAGGACGAGAGCGGATTCTCAACCCTATTGGCCGGATAAACCGACAGCACCTGAAGGCGCGCCGAATATTCTGCTGGTGCTGTTTGATGACGTTGGCTTTTCCGATTTTGGCTGTTATGGCTCCCCGATCAAAACGCCGACCATAGATGCGCTCGCCGCCGATGGATTGCGTTATACCGGTTTCCATACTACGGCCATGTGCTCGACTACCCGCGCCTCTCTGTTAACTGGGCGAAATCACCATTCCGTCGGCGTTGGCTGTTTGGCGAATTTCGACAGCGGTTTTCCCGGCTATCGTGGCAAGATATCTCGTTCGGCGGGAACGCTGGCGGAAATGCTGAAACCGCATTCCTATCGCAATTACATGGTGGGCAAAT
>CAJWZI010000340.1 GCA_913049615.1 uncultured Alphaproteobacteria bacterium
GGAAGGCCAGTTTCGTCGTGTAAGCCACCAAAATTTGGATTGGACCAATGGGAAAAAGCACCCATAGCACGGTGAGGCAAGGCCTTTGCAATTGCGCCATTGATGGCATCGAATATACGAACTTGTAAAATAGCCCGCCCGCCCGATGGTGCCGGGAACGAGGGATTGAAAAAAGAACCTTCCCGAGCAGTAATTTTTATGGGCCGCATAGCGCCCTCGGTCTGAGGTTGTAGCGCGTCGCAAAATACCTTGATAGCGAACAAGGCATAGGCGCGGGTATAGTTGATGTATGAGTTGATTGCAGCCGGTACAGTGTCCGAAGAGCGGGAAAAGTCCAGCTCCACTGACCCTTCGCCGTCGAAAGTGATATCGACGGCCATCTTGATCGGTTCAGTACCTGGACCATAATCATCCAAATAATCCTCGAAACTGTAGGTGCCTGCGGGTACCGCCTCCAAGGCCTCCCGCATGGCCCGTTCGGATCGGTCAAGGATCAATTCGTAGGCGTTCTCGATAGTGGCGATCCCGTGGTCTTGGAATAACTGGCGCATGCGGCTCGCCGCACTCATATTGGCAGTATGCTGCGCCAACAGGTCGCCGCGTACTTTTTCGGGCATGCGCACGTTCCCTAATACCAGCCGCAGGATGTCTTCGTCGATCTGTCCTTCCCTTACAAATTTGACGGGCAAAATTCGTAAACCTTCTTGAAATGATTCAGTCACGCCATGGACCTTTTGAGACCCTGGTGCTGCGCCACCCATATCCACCTGGTGTGCCGAGCAGGCGACGAAGCCTACCAATTCGGATTCCAAAAAAATTGGCATGACCTGGAAACAGTCCGGAAAATGCCCAGAACACATGAAACTGTCGTTGAGCAGGATTGAATCTCCGGGCCTCAACGTTTCACCGGGAAAATAGTCAATGGCGTGCTTGGTACAAGCGGGCATGGAGCCAAGATGACCCGGCGAGAAATTCCCCTGTGCTATCATTCGGCCATTGCGGTCGAACAACGCCGTCGAAAAATCGTCCCCTTCGCGCACTCCTTCTGAAAACGCAGTATTACGCAGCGTGGTGCCCAATTCTTCGGCGATCGAAAGCAGCGTGTTCCAGATTACGGTCAGTGTGATGGGATCGATTGGCTTTTCCGTCATGGGGTTGTCTCCAAATTGATCGTGATGATCAGGTGGCCATCTTGGCTTAGCTGCGCTTGATCGCCTGGCAGAACAATCGTCGTGCAATCAACATCTTCAACGATGGCTGGTCCGGCGACGATATCCTCAGGCATCAATATAGCCCGGTCCATTACCGTGGTTTCGATAAATCCACCTGCCTCAGGGAACCATGCTTGCCTTTTTCCAGGAGGCCTTCTGTCCCCCTTCGTGGGGCTGATTTTGATCGTTTGTTGGTATTGCGGCAAGGTGGCCGCCAAATTCCAATCCACGGCCTCTATTCGGGCGTCGCGATCAAGGAATTTGTGCGCCTTCAAATATGCCGTATCGAAGGCTTCAATCGTCCGTGCAGCATAGGTTTCGTCAATTGGTCCGGAAGGCAGGTCGACCCGGATCTCGAAACCTTGCCCCACGTATCGCATATAACCTTGCCGGCTCCATCGTACCGATAAACCATCACCGAGTGATGCCAGATCATTCTGCGCCCGTTCCTCCAGGCCAGAATATATTTCCGCGATTTGTTCACCTGTCTCCCCATGCAGATCCATGACTTTGGTGGTGGATACGTCAATACGGGGTGCAGCTTGCAGTAGGCCTACGGCGGATCCTACGCCCGCACCCCGAGGCACAATGACTGTTGGGATTCCCACTGCGCGCGCTAAACGTGCGGCATGCAGCGGTCCGGCACCGCCAAAGGCTACCATGGCATGGGTACGAGGATCCCGGCCGCGTTCCACCGATACGACCCGTAGGGCATTCTCCATATTCATCGTGGCGATCAAGTGGATGCCCCATGCAGCTTCTCCGAGTGATAGGTCCAATGGCTTGCCAATTTGGGTCAAAATTGCGTTTGCTGCCGCGTCCTTATCGAGTTGGATTGTGCCGCCGTTGAACCAATCGGGGTCAATATAACCTAGGGCAAGGTTTGCGTCGGTTATTGTCGGTTCCGTGCCGCCCTGACCATAGCATACGGGGCCGGGGTCGGCGCCGGCGCTGTCGGGACCGACGCTAATTATGCCCTGTTCATTACGGGCAATGCTGCCTCCGCCCGCGCCGATTTCTAGCAGTTCAACGGCAGGGACATTGATGGGCAAGCCGCTGCCTTTTTTGTAACGGACATGCCCGACTTCAAAGGTGGCGGCAACGGCCGGGGATCGGTCATCCACGGCCCCCAATTTTGCAGTCGTGCCGCCCATGTCAAACGTAATGACGTGATCATAGCCTTCGTCACCACCCACCTGTCCGGCCATCAGGACGCCGGCCGCGGGTCCGGATTCGATAATGCGGATGGGATAGGTCTTGGCCATAGCGGGCGTTACTAGTCCGCCGCTCGACTGCATTATAAACAGTTCCTGCTGATAGCCCTGCTGCCTTAACGCCGCCTGAAGGCCGCTAATGTAGCGTTCCACGGTGGGCGTGATATAAGCATTAGCGACCGTCGTGTTGGTGCGCTCGTACTCTCTAAATTTAGGTGACACATCCGACGATAGAGAAATCGATATTTCCGGAGCCCGCGCCTTAATTCGATCACGGATCGCTCGTTCGTGGGCCGGATTGGCATAGGCGTGCAGCAAAGATACAGCCACGGTTTCCCGCCCGGTTGACAGTAGGGTGTCGATGGCACGGTCCACAGACGCCATGTCCAATTCGTTAATGACCTCGCCGCTTTGATCCAGGCGTTCGGATACTTCCAGTATATGCTGACGGGGGATTAAGGGTTCCGGTTTGTCAATATATAGATCATAGGTTTCGTAGCGTTTCTGTCTGCCAATGATCAGTACATCGCGGAAACCTTCTGTGGTGATTAGGCCCGTGGCGGCGCCCTTGCGCTCCAAAATAGCGTTAGTGGCTATGGTTGTTGCATGGAGAACGCTGCCCAGCGCCTCTGCTTTTGTACCCGCCAATTGTAGCAATTCTGTGAAACCCGATATCAACGCCCGGCCAGGATCATCCGGTGTGCTGGGAATTTTCAGAGTGCAGGTGACATCGCTTGTGGCATCGTGCAGTACGAAGTCGGTGAAGGTTCCGCCGATATCGAAGGCAATGCGGATCATAGTTTCTACTAGCTTTTTGT
>CAJWZI010000341.1 GCA_913049615.1 uncultured Alphaproteobacteria bacterium
CCTCCTCTAGTAAGCCGGATAGGGGAGTTGTTAGCTTAGGATGGCGCTTGCTGGATCAAAATGATGATTTAATCATGTCTATGAAAACGATCCAACTGCTTCGCTTCAGACCTGAATAATCATATTCTTGGGGATGATCATTTTTTGTTCGTATATCTCGAAAGAGGGCAGGGCATACGCCAACAATACTTAGGGAAATTCCAAGACATGCTGGCTTAAAGGCAGTTCAGTTTGCTTATGCAGGTGTAGGGCGTACGTTGCGCCGAACTATCAAGAAAAAATAACAGCTTATTTGTGATATTGGAGGATTCGCCCATGAAACTAGGCATCATGACCGGAGCAATACCGGACCCGGAAGCCACGATCGACGGATTTATCGAATTGGCTAGGGACGTTGAACGCCGTGGATTTGCCTCCCTTTGGATGGCCAACACACGTGGTCATGACGCTGTAACTGCCATGGCGATTGCCGGGCGCGAAACCTCCAATATTGAGGTAGGCACCGCAGTGACGCCGATCCAACCGCGCCACCCAGCGGCCCTAGCACAACAGGCTTTGTCCGCCTCGGCTCTGGCACGGGGGCGTTTCACCCTTGGTATTGGCCTCTCTCATAAGATCGTAATCGAGGGTTCCTTGGGCTTGTCCTATGCTCAGCCGGCTAAGACTATGCGCGAATATTTGCAGATCTTGGCACCACTGTTGCGTGGAGAGGGCGCAGCGTTCAGGGGCGATTTGTACAGCAGCAAGATCGAAATAGTAATGAATGCTGCTGTTATGCCGGTACCGTTAATTGTTGCTGCGCTGGGCCCTATGATGTTGGACCTTGCTGGACGATATTCCGATGGTACCGCGCTTTGGATGACGGGACCGCGGACTATCGGCCAACACGTAGTGCCGGGCATCGGTGCAGGTGCGAAGGCTGCCGGCCGGCCGGCGCCCCGTATCATCGCGGGCTTTCCCGTTGTACTTTCAAACAAGCCCGATGAAACCCGGGGAAAAGTCTCTGAAATTTTGCAGGTTTATGGGCAATTGCCGTCCTATCGCGCCATGATGGATAGGGAAGGCGCAGCCACCCCGGGTGACATCGCCCTGGTGGGCGATGCCGCAGCTTTGGATGCTGCGATCTCGCAAGTTCAAGAGGCGGGCGCGACTGAGATGATCTCCGTTTTGTTGGAGACGGAACCCGGCGCCAAGGACCGTACCATGGATTATCTACAGGGTCGCCTTTAGCCCCTAACTCTCGATTAGAAACGGCCCGCTCTCATACTAGAGCGGGCCGTATCAGACTGTTGTAGCCACTACAGTCGTTACTATCTAAACGTGACCGTAGGACAGCATGGCGTCGGCGACCTTTACAAAACCCGCGATGTTGGCGCCGGCAAGATAATTCACCGGGCCGCTTTCCTGGGTGCCGTATTCGACACAGCTGTCATGGATGTCCTTCATCATATCCTCAAGCAGTTTACGGAGGTGATCCTCATCCCACGCGATGCGTGCGCTATTTTGGCTCATCTCGAGACCTGAGACGCCGACACCGCCAGCGTTCACGGCCTTGGCCGGGCCGAACATCACGTTGGCCTCTGTAAAGGCGTCTACCGCCGCCTGTTCACATGGCATGTTGGCTGCTTCTCCAACGGCCTTTACGCCGTTCTTGATCAAGGTTGCGGCGTCGTCGCCGTCAACCTCATTTTGCGTCGCCGACGGCAGTGCGCAGTCAGCCTCTACACCCCATGGCCGCTTGCCCTCGTGAAACTCTATATTATTGAACTCATCGGCCGCTTCCGAGATGCGGCCCCGGCGCATATCTTTCAGCTCCTTGACCCAGTCAATTTGCTCCTGAGTAAAGCCGTCGGCACAATGCACGAAGCCACCCGAATCCGATAGAGTAAGCGGCTTGCCGCCGAGCTGTAGGGTTTTTTCCGCCGCATGGGTTGCAACATTACCCGAACCCGAGATTGACACTCGCTTACCTTCCATGCTGTCGCCGGCATGTTCAAGCATGTTCCGCAGGAAGAACATGGCGCCGTAGCCTGTCGCTTCAGTGCGCATCTTCGAACCACCGAACTCAATCCCTTTGCCGGTCAATACACCGACAAAGCGGTTGGTGATGCGTTTGTACTGGCCAAACATGAAACCGATTTCTCGGCCGCCAACACCGATGTCACCTGCGGGGACGTCGGTATCCTCACCAATATGGCGATAGAGTTCGGTCATGAAGGATTGGCAAAACCGCATGACTTCGTTGTCGCTTTTGCCCTTGGGGTTGAAGTTGGCCCCGCCCTTGCCACCACCCATGGGAAGGCCTGTTAGGCTGTTTTTGAAGGTCTGCTCGTAGCCAAGAAACTTCAGGATACTTAGGTTAACGCTCGGGTGGAAGCGGAGGCCGCCTTTGTAGGGCCCAATCGCGCTGTTGAACTGGACACGATATCCCCGGTTAGTACGCACATTACCTTCGTCGTCCGTCCAAGGGACGCGGAAGTATATAACGCGCTCAGGCTCAGCCATCCGCTCCAGAATTTGGTTCTCGTGGTAATGTGGCTTATCAGCAATGTAAGGGAATATGGATGACGCTACCTCATAAACCGCCTGCTGAAACTCTGGCTCTCCCGGATTGCGATGCTCGACACCTTCCATATAACGTTCAAGATATTCTTTAGTCTTTGCATCAGTGGCGTGTGATTTTGACATGCTAATTTGTCCCTGTCGCTGTTCGTTGTTTGTTTCTACAAGTAAGCGGTAAATATAATCCACCGGTTACCAAAATTTAAGATGGCGGCAGTGTGACATAAAAACATTCAGGTGGGCCAATGTTATTCTCACCCTGCTGTCCTTTAAGGCGCGGCGTTCTCGACAGTGCATTTGTATCTCTTCCATTGCGGCACTATCTGCCCTTCCCGGCGGAAACAATTGCGCCGGCGTAGCATGCGAATCGTGTGCAGGCAGTTTATTGTCACTACAAGTATTTGGTGGCATTGCCAAATTTCAGGCAGGTTGGATTGCCCCCGCTAGGAGCCATGGCGGAGGCTGACGTAGCATAGCGACGGGCTGGTTAATGAAATTATGTGCTCATAATTGTGCAGTGTTTCGCCGACAGATAATACAATATGGATAGGCGGACAGGTTACAAGCTAGACTGAAAGAGGCCGTTAGATTGGGAGTAGCATCATGGCGGGGAATAACGGATTTGACATCGATCAATTGGTGGAGCCGGACCGAGTGCATCGGGCCTGTTATGCGGACG
>CAJWZI010000342.1 GCA_913049615.1 uncultured Alphaproteobacteria bacterium
TACGGGAGAATTGATGAACTTTGTTTTAATTAAGATTTCAGCTTTCCGTATAAGATGGTGGCCGTCGGCAGGTTTTTTGCCTAGCCCGCCCACGATTAGGGGGTAAGAGGCGGGGATGTCGTGCACCCCTCGCAAATGCGATCACTCGAAATCAATTCACTACGCAAGTTTCATTTCCGGAACCGTTGGCACTTATTTGTCGGCCACTCCAGGCAAATTCGCTGCAGTAAAGAGGCCCAACTGAACCCATGTAAATATTTCTACCTGTTTGAATGGCCTAATTTCTGCGCTCTCCAATTTGTTGCAGACAACGAGTTTATGTTAGCCTTGCCGCACGAGTAGGAGTGATGAGGATATCATGAGCGGCGACACTTTCTCCAACACCATCGGCAGGGAACGGGGTACGGAAATATTTGGTGGCAGGGATAGGGCCCCACGCCAAGCACGTCCCGCCAAAACTATCAAAGAAGCCGCAAGGGAAACTCCTGTATTCGCAGAAACAGATGTATTGGTGGTAGGAGGCGGCCCATCAGGCACGGCAGCTGCCATATCTGCTGGTCGCCTGGGCGCCGACGTCATGTTGGTAGAGCGTTATAATCATCTGGGTGGCCTATCTACCGGCGGTCTGGTCATCTGGATTGACCGTATGTCGGATTGGTCCGGGCGGCAGGTGATCGCCGGCATCGCGCAGGAATTCATGGATCGCCTTCCGGAGGATGCCATCCAGGGTCCGCCTCGGACTGACTGGGGTTCGGCCGACACCGCAACTTCTGCCTACTGGGCCCAGCGCACGGCAGCCTTTCACGGTATTACCACCTGGTCCCCGACTGTCGATCCAGAGGCATTAAAATCCCTGTCTATGCAAATGGCTTTGGAACAAAAGGTGCGCCTAACCTTTCATACCTATGCCGTCGAGCCCATTGTCGAGGATGGGGCCATGAAGGGCGCCATTTTCGAAAATAAGGAGGGGCGCCAGGCCATTTTGGCTAAGGTGGTGGTGGACACCACGGGCGATGCGGATCTGTTGGCGCGCGCTGGGTTGTTGTTTGAAACCGACAGTGATCCTGCAGATATACATTCCTGCATCAACACCGCTTTTATGATTGGTGGCGTGGATATGGAACGCTGGCTCGCCTTTCGTGCCAATGAGGAGCAGGCATTCAAGGACTTCATGGACCGGGGTCGGGAACGGCTGAAATTTTTCGAAAAGCCCTTCGTCTCTTGGCGTAACGACATCGCCTTGTTCATGGGACCTCGTTTGGCCGGTTATAGCGCCATAGACGTGGAAGATTTGAGCGAAGTTGAGATCCGATCACGCCAACTTACCGTTGGCCATGTAGCAACCTACAAGGAATTTGCTCCCGGCTTTGAAGACGCTTTCCTGATGTTGGGCGCGCCGCAAATTGGCGTCCGTCATAGCCGCCGTTTGATTGGTGAAAACAAGGTGACCCGTGAGCAATGGGACGAAGGCAAAGTCTGGTGCAACGAGATCGGTGTTTCCACCTCCCTGGCACCGAAGTTTCCTAATGTCTCCGTCCCCTATGGCGCCTTGGTGCCGTTGGGTATCGACGGCGTCCTGGCTGCCGGTCGCCATGTGGCATGCGACACTAATTCCCACTCATTTCTGCGCGAAATTCCACAATGCTGGCTTACCGGTCAGGCTGCCGGCGTCGCAGCGGCGCTTTCCGCTAATAATGGTTTAATGCCCCGCGCGCTGCAACCAAGCCTAATTCAGCGGGAACTACTGCGCCAAGGCGGCTATTTATCGCCTGCTGTCGAGGCGGCCGCTATTTCTGGTGACATGGCGGCGGAATAGACGTTTATTTATGAACCCGCGACCCGTTCCGCAATAGCGATAATGCGGGTCATATCCCGCAAAACCGGTTTTTCGATTAATTTGCCGTCCACCACGACCAGCCCTGTATCTGCATCGGCAAATGCCTTTAATATGCGCCGGGCATGAGCCACTGCCACTTCGTCAGGCGTGAAGACCTCGTTCAGGATCGGCACCTGTTTAGGATGAATTGACCCCTTTCCAGAAAAGCCTAGATCGCGGGCCAAGTTAGCCTCCTGGCGCATGCCTTCTGGGTCTTCCAGATCTAAATAGGGCACGTCGATGGCATCGATACCGACAGATGCGGCAGCGTGGGCGACGCGGGATCGAGCATAAAGGAGCGGCTCCCAAGCATTTTTGCAGCGCAGTTCTGCAGCCATGTCCACCCCGCCGAAAAACAACGCATTTATGCGTTTCGAGGCATGGGCGATGTCATATGCCGCCTCCAGTGCTTGGTTGGTTTCGATGATGATATGTAGTCGGGTGTCATGGCCGCGCTCTGTCAACAGGTCGTCAAGCCAAACAATTTCGTCTGGGCTCATTACTTTTGGCAGCATTAGGGCAGGCGGTGGCGTGTCCGTTGCGATGACGGCCTGAACATCCAACAGGCCAAATTCCGTACGCAGACAGTTGATGCGGACGATCCTCTCCACGCCGTCATCCGACTGCGGTTCGACAAACAGGCCAAGGCCGCCTTCTCGTGCAGCAGCCTTGTCCTTGGGCGCGATACCATCCTCTAGCTCCACACATACTATATCCGTGCCGGAGGCCAGTGCTTTTGGAAACATATCGGGCCGTAACCCCGGTGAAAAAATGAAACTGCGGCGCGGCCGTACACTCAGTTCATTGTTCTTGTCCATGGTTTGCTCCTCATTTTATGCCTGTAACAAGAAACTCATTACAACAAGATGGGATCTTGGTGGTATAAATGCCATGATACATCCCCATAATCATTTTTTGACTGGTGATTTAAAGGCTTGCAACGTGTTGGCCAGGGTGCCATGTAATGGCACCTGTTGCACCTCGCGCCAATTAAATTTGGTATTTGTGCATCTTGGAGAGGTGCGGCTTGTCCGGAACCGGATGCCGCGACTAATATTGATTGTTTTAAGGGAATAGAAATGGCCACCGGAACTGTAAAATGGTTTAACCCCACCAAGGGTTATGGATTTATCGAGCCAGGGGACGGTACGAAGGATGTGTTTGTGCATATTTCGGCCGTGGAACGGGCAGGTATGCAGAGCCTGCGTGAAGGCCAGAAGGTCGAATTCGAACTTGTCGCCGGAAGGGATGGCCGTGCGGCAGCAGAGAATTTGGTCGCCCAAGACTAAGTTCTCGCCAATTCGGCGTCATATAACGCAGTATGGCGCGCGGACGTTTGATCCGGCAATTACAGT
>CAJWZI010000343.1 GCA_913049615.1 uncultured Alphaproteobacteria bacterium
TGAGGATCCCAGCCACCACGCACATGGCCGATGCGCCCAAGCACTTCGACCGTTCCCGCTAAACCGGCCAGCGCAGCGCTGATTGCAAATGCCGCCAGAGTCAAGCGCGGAACAGAGAGCCCGGCATGGGCTGCCGCACGGGGATTGGTGCCCACCATCCGCAGCTTCATTCCGAACGCGGTTCTTGTCATGACGAAGTGGGTAAGCAAAACAGCCATCAGGGCAAGTATAATGCCAATGTGAACTGACGAACCGAACAGTACCGGCCATCGATCTTCCACGGCAAGTCCTATAGTCTGGTGCACTTTGTTCTGCGGATCGTTGAACACAGTCTTTACGAGCAAAGCGCCAAGCAGCACACCGAGGAAGGTCATCATAAGCGTCGTGACGATCTCGTTAATTCCATAATATGCTCGCAGCAGCGATGGTCCGATCGACCAAATCGCTCCCACGGCGGCGCCCAGCAGGACCAGAACAAACATGGCAAGGGGCATAGGCATGACCGGCAGCGCGAGCGGCGCGGTCGCCGACACGAATACGGCGGCCAGAACGAATTGACCATCAATGCCAATATTCCACATGCCGGCTCGAAACGACACGATCAAAGCCGCGCCGACCAACAACAAAGGCGTCATTCGGTTTATCGAGTCCTGTAGTCCCCAGGGGTTAACTATGCCTCGGTCGACTATATTCCAGTAGAACGTCAGGGGATCTTTCCCCAGGGCCAAAAGAATAAGGCCGGTCAAGATGAGTGCCACTATTATGGGTATGAATGCCTGAGCCCAGTAAGGGATAACTCTGCCGCCAGGCTTCATCGAAGCCGCTTGCGCAATGTCTGACGGAGCCGTTTCGGGCGCGTCCGTTTGCTCGCTAGTTTCGTTCATGTCACTTCCGCATCGACCATGAGTTGGCCAATCTTGGTCTCCGCTCCTTCTTTATTTTTGATAATTCCAACAAGGCGCCCGCAAGACATGACGCCAATTCGGTCGCAAAGCTCGAGCAGTTCGTCCATTTCCGTCGATATGACGATAGCGGCCATACCCTTGTCTGACTGATCTCGAATGTGCTGGCGGGACGAATGGAGATTGGCCAAGTCGAGTCCATAGGTTGGCTTGTTGTAGACAACAATCTTGGGTTCCGTGACAAACTCCCGGCCCAGCACGACTTTCTGAATGTTTCCACCCGACAACGCGCCAATCAATGTCTGCTCGCTGGGCGTGCGCACGTCAAAGCGCCGAATAAACGAAGCCGCGAATTCGTTGATCTTTGCTTGCTGTTGCATGTGCCTTTGCCAAAATGGCTTTTCGCCAATGCGCTTGGCCAGAATATTAATGGCAACACTAAAAGAGGGGAGCGTGGCCTCACCATATCGATCGTCGGTGATGTAACTAAGACCGAGCTTGAGACGCTTCCCAACCGGTAGATTGGTGATCTCTTTGTGGCCCAATCTAATGTGACCCGCACTAACCCTGCGCTGGCCGGCAAGCACCTCGGCCAACTGCTTTTGGCCGTTTCCATCCACTCCGGCGATGCCGAAAATCTCACCGGGTCGAACGACGAAGGAGATTTCGGACAATGACGGTTCCATCCACCCTCCCTGTGCGGAGATATTATTGATCTCCAATATAGGCGGAGCTGCCTGGTCAGGCGGAACTCTGCGCTGTAGACGGGCCGTTCCCACCACCTCATCGATAAGATCCTCGTCAACACTGCCGGTGCCAAACAGCATTTCGATGATTCTGGCGCGTGTTTCCGCGAACGGGATGGTATGAAACACCTCTGCCAGGATCTCGCCAACAATCCGTCCACGCCGAAGTACCGTAACACGGTCCCCGAAGGTATGCGCTTCGTTCAATTTATGAGTAACGAAGACGACCGCAATTCCTTCGTTCTTAAGACGCTCGATGACCTTTCTTAGGTCGCGCACTCCTTGCGCCGTAAGCATCGAGGTTGGCTCGTCGAGCACGAGCACCTTGCCCCCGCGCCACAAAGCCTTAATGATCTCTACCTGTTGCTGTTGCCCAAGAGCGAGTTGGCCCGTGGCAGTGTCAGGGTCCACTGTAATGCCGAGCATCTTGCTCAACTCGTGGAACTTCGTCCGTGTGCCCATCAGGTTCCGACCCATATACCAGGGCCGGCCGAGCATCAGGTTTTGTAGAGTTGTTAGAGTGGGTACCAGGGTCGAATGCTGATAAACTGTGCCAATACCGAGCTCGATTGCCCGCCCGGGAGAGTCAATTCTGACCGGTCGTCCTTCGATTAATATTTCGCCTTCGTCGGGCTGGTGTATGCCTGCTAAAACGCCGATGAGGGTCGATTTGCCAGCGCCGTTCTCGCCAAGCAGCGCATGCACTTCGCCAGGCCTTATCAACAGGTCGACTTGGCCGTTGGCGACCACGCCCGGAAAGCGCTTGGTAATTTTTTGGAACTCAACGACCGACCCGTCGCTGGGCTTAGCCACTACGTCCGCTGGGGTCGTCGTCGCATCAACAACGCTGTTTAACATCCGTCCGCCGGTGGACAGTTGCTGTACAGAACGACCGGCGGCGCCGCCCGACCTGGACCGCGCCGCCGATACATTGTGAGGGTCCGTAGGCTATTCGCTTGGACCAGTAAGCTTCGACATCATTGCCTTCAATTTATCGATTTCTCTGACTTGTGCAACCTCGATGCTTCCGTTAACGATATCATCGCGTATCTGCATAATCTCGGCCCAGACATCATCAGAAATGTGTTCAGTCCTGAGGAGTTTAATAGTGTCATTACCGAGATTCAGATCGTAGCTCTTGGTTCCAAACGTGCCCTCATCGAGATCGCTGATCATCGCGGTCCAAATCGGCGAAAGGTCCCATGCCGTTGATGACAAAAGGTAACCCTTGTCGAGGCCTCTCTTGTCGCCGATCACGTCGATGAACCAGACCTTACCGCCATCTATCGCCGGGGTGGTCTCCACGGCCTGGAGCATGCCAAACGTCGCTCCGTTTCCCATCCCGTAGATGACGTCGGCGCCGGCTCCGATAACAGACTTCGTAACACGGTTTGCCCCAGCGACGTCCTCATAGGCCATATGGCCGATCACCGCGTAATGTATGTTGATATCCGGATTTACGGAGCGCGCGCCCTGAACAAAGCCTCCCGCCTGGAGGTTCCACGTGACTATTTCCGAGGTCACCACAATGCCTAGAATTCCGGCCCGTGTTGTCTTGGCGGCAAGCACACCCGCCAAG
>CAJWZI010000344.1 GCA_913049615.1 uncultured Alphaproteobacteria bacterium
GCGGCTGAAGGCGGCCCGGTTATCCCAGGCCCGGGCAGCGATCTCGTTTGCTAGGTCCTGAGCTCTGGTCTGGTCGTTTCGGGCCGTAACCACCACGGATAGGCCGTTTTTAAATGTGTCAGAAAATGCAAAATTGCCGAACACCGAAACGTTGGTGATGTCTCCTGCTTCCTCCCGTTCCCGGCGCTGGGCGTAGTTGATCAAATCACCGTATGGGCCTTCCGCAGTCAGTAAGGTTGTGCTGGGCGGCACTAAGGGGAGACGGATCATGGCCTGGACTGGATGCAAGCCATCAAACATCTTGCGCATCAACAACGCCGCCTCTTCACCACGCTGAACTTGATCCACGTGCGGATTGGTCTGATAGCCAATGATGCTATCCGTCGCCTCGACCATGGCTGGAGACAGATTGGCGTGCAGGTCCAGCGTGGCGATCACGGCCGTCCCAATTCCCACGACCCGACGCACCGCGGCCATTAAGGTGCCGTCAGGATCACCGTCATCGGTTGCCACCATGGCCCCATGATTCGCGATGTAAACACCATCCAGGTTTCCCGCATCCTCTAACCCGTCAACAATTTCCGACACGCAGTTCTGGAAGAATGTACTATCAATGGGACCCCAGGGCGGACAGCCCGTCAGAAGTAGTGGCACCGGCTGCCAAGACCCCGTCGCATCCATGGTTTGCACGAACGAGGCCATCTCTCGCGGCACAATGGATACCGGTTTGCGCGCCTCCGCCAATAATTCTTTGCCTTCTATATACAACTCCTGGTGAAAATCACCTTCCACCGCAACGGGGGAAAATGCATTGCTTTCCAGGATCACACCGCATAGGGCGACACGCTTTACTGCACTGGCCATCTATTCGCAGGCAGAATGCTTGACGGGGACGCGGTCAAGTCGTGTTGCTAACCGTCCAAGAGAAAGCGAGTAAAATTTGTTAGGCTCAAGCACACCGAACACCCGATAGCTGCCATTGCTTAGTTCTTAGTGAAATTCACGCTAAGGCGCAATCACCGCTGCCAGATTTAGCAAGGCCTCATCGTTGCCCGGGGCGGCCATCAGAGATAGGCCCAATGGACAATTATCTACATGGGCCAAGGGCAGATTTATTTGCGGGCAGCCAGACAATCCTGCGACGCAGGTCAGACCCATGGCCCGCCAACGGAAGCCGTCCAAGGCCGCTTCCGATGCTTGCTGCAATGGCGCGATTCCCGGCGTGGTCGGCAGACAAAGAATATCGCCACTCCCCAATAACTCAGACATGCGTTGGCGTACCTTATCTTGTACCAGGCGGCTCGCCACTACATCCGCCGGGACAATAGTCGCCGACATAGCAAATCGTTCCGCCACGCCTGGACCGAAATTTGGCTTGACCCGTTCAATCCAATCGCCATGTGCCTGCCATACATCAGCCATCTGTAGCGTACGAAAATGCGGCATCCACTTGTCGGGCCCATCATCGCTGATATTCACTTCTGCCTGTTTAGAGAAAAATTCCGCGATTCGGTTCACAGCTATATTCAGGGCAGCGCGGTCCCCATCCTCCAGACAAGCAAAACAATCATTTGCAATTAGTAGATCTCCTAGCGTCGGTGCCAGACCGGCATCAGGCAATAGCACCCGACCGATACTCTGAAGTAATTCGCCACTTCGGCTAAACCACCCAACGGTATCGAAGCAGGGGGCCAGAGGATGAACGCCATCCACAGGCACCCTGTCCTGGGTGGTGCGAATGCCGTATATGCCACAGAAACCGGCCGGCATGCGCACCGATCCGCCTGTATCCGACCCCAAGGCAAAATCCACCAATCCCCCAGCCACCGCCGCCGCAGAGCCGGAAGAAGAACCTCCCGGTATACGCCCCGGCGCATTGATGTTTTGTGGCGTGCCGTAATGAGCGTTTTGGCCAGTGATAGAAAAGGCCATTTCGTCGGTCTGTGCCTTGGCCACCATCGCAGCGCCCGCCTCCAGCAATTTCGTCACCGACGAGGCAGTCACTGTTGCCGCACTATGGCTGGCTAGCCAATCTGGACTGCCCGCGCCCGTAACGTGGCCAGCGATGTCGAATAAATCCTTAACCGCAAAGGTCAGGCCCGACAACGGTCCATCGCCAAGGGGCGGGAGGCTGACGTCATCATGTTGAATATAGGCTCCCAAGTGGTCCGTCATGTGATCACCTATTTCTGAAACCGGCAAAAGCGCCCCGTTACGTTAATGCCTCACCGTCCCACCCATCTTGGACCGGGACGAAAGGGTGAATCAATGTTCGAAATGAGCACGAATGCGCCTCGTGGACATGTTTGTGTTAACTTACCAACTACACTTTCTAGCGGCATGCGTTGGGCCCATTTTGACAGCGATTTCGATCAGCCGCCCTCTTGGGCCTGGGCATCAAACACCTACAACGCAACTTTCAGGTGGCGCAACCCATTTGGTTCAAAATCATTTTACTCAGCTTGCTATCCGCGACCGACAATTGTTCGACCATCGTAAAGTGATCATGCCCCTCCTGTACCACCACATCCATATCAATACCATGTTGCCGCCAGGCCGCTGCCAAATCTTCAGATTGGCGCAGATATTCCGGTCCCTCCTCGCCACCAACGGCCAACACCAACGGAGCCGGTCCGGCAGGGCATAATTGCACGGGACTGTTTCGGTCGGCCTCGTTCTTGCTCAATTTCAAATCTTCATTCAGAAAACACAGACGGATCGGTTCCAAATCATATAAGCCGGATATGCCGCAGCCACCCTTAATCAAATCTCCGGGCAAGGCGGGCGATTGGGAATCAAAACCAGACCAGTGTGTGGCCATCATCATAGCCACCAAGTGGCCGCCTGCGGAATGACCCGAGATGAAAATACGGTTAGGATCGCCGCCGAAGCTTTTCGCATTCCGGTAGACCCACGCCAGTCCGGCCCGGCATTGGCGTACCAGTTCATCCATGTCGATGCTGGGAATTAGGCCATAGTTAACCACCGCTGTAGCGCAACCCTTTGGCGTAAAGGCGCAGGCGACATAGGAAAAGTCTTCCTTTGTCATCATCTTCCAATAGCCGCCATGGATGAAAAACTGGATCGGCGCCAGACCGCCACTAGATTTAGTTGGAAGGAAGATATCCAGGGTCTCCTCAGCATCTGAGCCGAACGCTATGCCCAAGTGACCTGTCATACTTTTCCGAGTATCCACGCTACGCTCGGCAAAACTCGTCAGCATG
>CAJWZI010000345.1 GCA_913049615.1 uncultured Alphaproteobacteria bacterium
CTTGCCGATAGGGTCTAGCACACCGACGCGGGCAGCGGTGCCCTTGGTCAAAGCCGTGACCATCTTGCTGCTAAATTCCGCCTCTTGAAACAGACAGCGCACACCCCCGCCGCGCAAACGCTTGTGGATCATGGCGATTCGTCGAGCACCTGGTTTGTGATCATGGTTGAGGGCGATGGCGCCAATTCCATAGGTTCGGAAACGGAGTTCAAAATACTGATAGGCGTCATGCAATACAAAATACGGCAGAGCGCGGACAGGCGCTAGCAGTTCCTGGATATCGCGCTCCAGTTTGGTTAGTTCCAAGTCAAGACGTTTCCCATTTATTTCATAGTTTGCGGCATTGTCTGGATCGATCTGGCTCAGGTCTTCTACGATCTGCCGCACAATGACCCGGGCATTACGGGGGTCCAGCCAAAAATGCGGATCAAATTCGTTGCCCTTGTTGCGGTTGGGATTATCAACTTCCCAAATACCGCCCTGGCGCTGCTTTAACCGGAGCAGTCCAGGGTTCCTCAACAAGGGAACAACACGTGACCCTGAAGATAGGTTGAATAATGGCTTGCGAAGGAAGCCTTCCAAATTGCTTCCAACCCAGAACACCACATTTGCCTGGACTAGCTTCCGTGCTTCCGAGGGTTGCAATGCATGGCTATGGGGATCCGCACTTGCCGTTAGCAAAAGATGTGGCTTCCCCACGCCTTTCATGACATCTGCGACTAGACCGTGCACGGGTTTGAGGCTGACTACCACACGAGGGCCTGCCGCAAACGCTGGCAAAGTTACTGTGACCATTAGCACCAATATCAGTAGACGCGTGGTCATTTCACTTTCAATCTATGGGGGCGAAGGGCCTGATAATAAAATTCAGCCTCCACCAGCAAGTCTCGCAAATGTTCAGGTACCTCGCGCGCGTTGTTGCTAGGTGTCATGAAACCTGTTGATTGTTCCACGGAGCCGTACCAATGGGCAGCCCAAAGTCCGTCACTTTCGCGGCGGCCCACTGGCCAAGTCAACATGGCGGGGTCAAATTCGATTCCCAGAGCGGCACAAAGAGCTACGGACATGGCCATGGGATTGAGTAAGAGATCTTCAGCGTCCAGCACCGGTGGCGGCATTCCCTGATCGTCCCGAATCATTTCGAATAGTTGGTGCTGTTGAGGGAAACCCAAATCCTCCAACGTCACGTCGGCCCTTTTTTCCATGTAGGACATCAGCACGCGGGCTGGGTCGCGGATCAAGAAAGCGTGGCGGATGCCTTGAAGCCGCGCCAAATCCATGTGTTGTAGAATATGATGGGTCATATGTTTTTGGTAAAAAACAGCCTTGTCGTCCGGCACTGGGCCTGAGGCTAGATTTGCCACCTTTTCCCAATCTGTCTCATAGGCCGCAATGATCTCAGTCGCCATGGGATGATCAAGACCTGTGGCAGAAAGGTAATGGGCATAAAACGGCTCATCCCAGACCGCACAATCAGACCGGTTTTCAAAAGAGCGCATCATGGCGGTGGAAATGTTTCTGGGCCCAGACCACATGGCGATGCGGACGATGCCGTCTTGGTTCATATATTTGCTTCCCGATCACATAGCGCTTTGTACAAGTTCTTCAGGCGCGTGGTGACAGGTCCCTTAGCATCGCTGATTATCCGTCCGTCGATTTCAGTAACGGGGATCAGGCCGGCGAAGGTGCCGGTGACGAAGGCTTCATCGGCGCTATAAACATCAATGAGGCTGAAATCCTTTTCGAAGCATTCAATTCCATTGTCGCCGCACAGCGCCAATACGTTAGCTCGGGTGATGCCCGACAGACAATATTTACCAGACGAGGTCCAAACCTGCCCTTTGCGGACGATAAAAAAATGGGTCGAGTTACAAGTGGCTACAAAACCATGAGGATCCAACATCAAGGCTTCGTCTGCACCCATTTTATCGGCCTGAATGCATGCCTGAATACAGTTCAGTTTGCTGTGGCTGTTAAGGCTTGGATCTTGCACATCCGGCGCACCCCGGCGCACATGCACCGTCGCGAGACGAATGCCGCCGCCTTCAATGACGACCTTATATTCCGGGATGATCACCACCGTGGGCGGCGTGATGGTGACCTTGGGATGCTGATATGGCGTCGATTTCACGCCCCGTGTCACCATCAGACGGATATGGACGTCGGTTTCCATATCGTTTGCTTCTAGTACAGCCCGAATCCGCGCGCCCAATTCAAGGCGCGAAAACCCGATGTCCATATCGATGGCCTTTGCTCCTTCATAAAGGCGGTCCATATGCGCCTGCAAAAACAGCAATTTACCCCGATGGTAGCGAATACCCTCCCAAACACCGTCCCCCAACATAAACCCTGAATCGAACACTGAGACCTTGGCGTCGTCGCGAGAAACCATCGCCCCATTGATGGAGATCAGGATCTCACTGTTGCGGGGATCGTCGAGGTAGTCATGGGTGCCGCTGGTCATGTCAGTCCCTTATCCTAGTCCGGACGTCGCACGGTGATAATATTCTCCGGCGTGATCGTGGCATAATCCGAATAACCTAGGCGGGCCAGGGGATTGACCTTGCGCACATCGATCATGCCGTCGACGATGACATCATCATCTACATGAATGCCGATCACCTGCCCAATCACCATAGTGTTAGGGTTGGTTGTGCTCATTGCGGGCAGTTCGACGATCTGCAACAGCGTGCACTCCAGGGCAATGGGGGATTTTTTTACCCTGGGTGGTTTGACTTGTTCGCAAGGCGCGGCTTCCAACCCGGCCTCAGCCATTTCGTCTACAGATGAGGGAGCATGAACTGAAGTCGCAACCATGGCGTCAAGCATTTCGGCGGTGCACATGTTGAAGACAAATTCACCGCTTTGCTGGACGTTGCTCAGAGAGTCCTTGTTTTCCTGGGTCCCCGCCTTGAAACCATTGGGGCAATACATTACGCACGGAGGTTCTCCTGATAGAGAGTTGAAAAAGCTGAAGGGTGCTAAGTTGACAATCCCAACTTCGTTAACCGAGGAAATCCAGCCAATCGGGCGCGGCACCACTAGGGCGTTGTAAACGGTGTGTTTGAACGGGGGCGGCTTCATGCCGTCATTGGGATCAAAATACATTTAAGATCGTTTCCTTTTCGTGTCCTAGATGGGGTTCCGGGCAAATTAACTATCGCTGCTTTGCAGGCCATAGAGGCCAATTCGCAGAGCCAGCGCCAAAGCCTGTGCCGGTGTT
>CAJWZI010000346.1 GCA_913049615.1 uncultured Alphaproteobacteria bacterium
GTCGTGGACGTGCACCTTGTTCTCCACAGCCGCGTAGCCAAATTCATCTGTAGCTCCATAAGCCAGACCACCCCTTACGCCTCCGCCGGCGAGCCACATCGTGAAGCCAAACGAGTTATGGTCGCGCCCGTCACTACCTTGGTGCGTGGGTAGTCGTCCAAATTCACCACCCCACACAACAAGCGTGGTGTCGAGTAGGCCGCGTTGTTTGAGGTCAGTAAGTAGCGCGGCAATCGGCTGATCGGTCTGGGCGCATTGACGGTCGTGGTTTTCCTTTAGATTGCCGTGGGCATCCCACGCAGTCGGTCCTTGGTTGCCACCGCTGTAGACCTGCACAAACCGCACCCCGCGTTCAACCAAGCGGCGCGCGAGCAGGCAGTTGCGCCCGAAGAACTCTGTAGTCTTGTGGTTGAGCCCGTACTTCGCGCGTGTTGCCTTGGTTTCCCGGGAAATATCAACGGCCGCTGGTGCTTGGCTCTGCATCCGCCATGCTAACTCGTAGGCGGCCACCCGTGCGGCCAGGGCACTCTCGGCAGGATTGGCGGCGGAGTAGCGTTCGTTCCATTTGCGAATCAGATCCAGGCGCCGGCGCTGCTGCGCAACGGTCACCCCTTCGGGCCGTTTTAGATAGAGGATGGGCGAGCCGGCCGTTTGGAAAGGCACGCCCTGATAGGTCGCGGGCATGAAGCCGTTGGACCAGTTCATCGCGCCATTCACCGGCGCTCCATTGCGATCGGTGAGGACCACGTAACCGGGCAGGTTTTCATTTTCGCTGCCGAGCCCATAGGTGACCCACGAACCCATGCTCGGGTGGCCGGATTGTACAAAGCCTGAATTCATCTGGAACAACGCCGGCCCATGGTTGTTGCTATCGGCGTGTAGCGAGCGGATGACACACAGTTTGTCGGCATGTCGCGCGAGGTGTGGGAATTTTTCGCAAATGTCCAACCCGGACTGACCATGCTTCGCGAACGTGTACGGGCTGCGCATGGCGGTGGCTTTGGTGGCGGCGTTGAAGGCGTCCTCCTTGCGGAAAGTGGGGATTGCCTTGCCATTCCAACGATCAAGCGCTGGCTTGGGATCGAAGGTATCCACCTGACTCGGGCCGCCATACATGAAGAGAAAAATGACTGACTTGGCCCGGGGCGCAAATTCCGGAGAAAGCACATTCATCGGGTTTCGGTTATCGGCCGCCAGTAGTGAGCGCAATGCCAGCATGCCAAAACCGCCTCCAGCGGTTTGCAGGAAATGCCGGCGATTTGTGGGGTAGGCACTCATTAGTCCACGTACGAGAATTGACTGGAGTTGATGAGCGCCACGATAAAATCAGTTAGCCCTGATGGCCCCTGTTCACGCAGAAACTCAGCGCCTTCCTCGACCCATTCTTCCTGGGGAGGCCGAGCCAGCACACGCCATAACGCCTCCTTGGCTTGGGCCTTTTTATCGTCCGTGGTCTTAATAATTTCGCTGGCACAGTGAGCAGCCTGTTCGTTGATGAATGGATCGTTCAACAGCGTGAGCGCCTGCGTGGGGATGGTGCTTACAACCCGACGACTACACGGCATCGAAGGGCTGGGTACATCGAACATTTCAAGAATCGGCATCATCAACTGGCGTTTCACGTAAACATAAACGCTGCGGCGCCAATGTTCTGGGCCTTCCTTTTTTACCTTCGGCCATTTATTGCGTTGACTGCGCTGATCAATGATTTCATGTGGAATACGCGGCTTGATCCCTGGTCCGCCCGCCTTTCGGTTTAATCTGCCGCTTACCGCCAGGACGCTATCGCGTATTGCTTCGGCCTCCAGACGACGCTTGGGCATGGACCAGTAGAGCCGGTTATCCGGATCCTTTGCATGGGCATCGGCACGATGATTGGATGATTGCCGGTAGGTCGATGACATCAGGATCTTTTTATGGATTGGCTTCACACGACCGCCCTCGATGATGAGTTGTTGTGCAAGCCATTCCAATAGGGCCGGATGCGTGGGCAGGCTACCGGCGGGTCCGAAATCGTTCGGCGTGCGGACGAGTCCCCGGCCAAAATGAAACTGCCAGATGCGATTGGCATGAACGCGCCAGGTGAGGGCATTGTTTTCGTCGGCCACCCAGTCAGCAAAGATGCGGCGACGCCCGGTTGTGCGGCTGGCTTTGTTGGGTTTGGAGTTAAATGACACTTGCTGCAAGTGTCCGAGCACCTTCGGCACACCCGGTTTTACCTTCGCACCCTGACGCTTGGCTTGCCCGCGAATAAGTACATGCGTAGGTCGCGGCTTGGTTCCCTCCTCCGTGAGCGCCATCAAGCCCGGCTTGGGGTTCTTCTTGCCGGGTTTAACCATCTTCTTGAGGTTAAGTTGACCGTCCTGGCCCATTGGCACCTCGCGTGGGACTGCCGTATTGAACACAGCAAGCAGTCGATAGTAATCGACCTGCGAAATGGGGGCGGTTTTGTGATCGTGACAACGGGCGCAACCAACGGTAATCCCCAAAAAGGTCGTGCTCGCTGTTGATATCACATCATCAAGCTGATCCAACCGGTATTGCTCGGCAAACGCGGGCCTTACGTTGCCATCATTGGAAGGGCCATTCCGACAGAAGCCTGTGGCAATCCACGACTGCGCATTTTTAGGCGCCACCTCATCCCCGGCCAACTGCTCGCGGATAAACTGCGCATAGGGCTTATCGTCATTGAACGACCCGATCACATAGTCCCGGTAACGCCAGGCATTGGGGCGATCGATATCAGAGTGATAGCCACTGCTGTCGGCGTATCGCGCTAGATCCAGCCAATGCCTCCCCCAGCGTTCCCCGTAATGCGGCGAGGCCAAAAGGTCATCGATGAGTTTTTCATAGGCCGTCAGCGAGTCATCGGCGAGAAAGTCACGAACCTCCTCCGGCGAAGGCGGCAGACCAATGAGGTCAAAATAAACCCGCCGTATCAACAACGCCTTGTCAGCCGGTGCCGAGGGCTGCAGCCCGGCCTTCTCGAGTCGCATTAAGACGAACCGGTCAATTTCATTCAGCCCCCATCCAGATTGCTCCACCTTGGACAGCTTAACCTCCTCAAACAGGCGAAACGCCCAATGTTGCCGGGCGTTTTCAAGATTAAACAAATCAGCAGCCTGCGCATTGGAGAGCCCGACAATCACCAAAGAAAATAGGGCTAATTTTATTAAAGCCTTACCCATTCTGATATTCGTATCAGGAATCATTCCAA
>CAJWZI010000347.1 GCA_913049615.1 uncultured Alphaproteobacteria bacterium
GGGTTAGTGTCTCACTCAAGTCGACATGAGATACATTCGCCACAAAATCTGCATTGATTGCCTCGATACGCATCATCTATTTCCAACCGGTCATTAAATTTCTCAATGTCTAGGCCGCGGTTTTCAGCAACATGGCGGAGGCCTTTTCTCCAATCATGATGGACGGAGCGTTGGTATTACCTGAGGTTAGCGTGGGCATTATGGAAGCATCCGCCACCCGCAGGCCTTGCATGCCGCGGACCCGCAGCTTTTCATCCACTACCGCCCTGTCGTCAGTTCCCATCTTGCAGGTGCCGATTGGGTGATAGGTAGTCTCCGCCGTCTCTCGGACCCAATGCAGCAGTTCATCGTCGGCCTGCAAGGTCGGTCCGGGGGCAATTTCCGCTCCAAGCATGGATGCCATGGGTGCTGCTGCCATAATTCTGCGCACGATGTCCATCCCAGCCAGGGTAATTTGCCGGTCATAATCCGCTGTCAGGAAGTTGAAGTTTATTTTCGGCGGCGACTTACTGTCGGGGCTTCCAATGTGAATTGAACCGGTGGATTCAGAGCGCAGCGGATGGGTAATCACCGTAATGCCGGATTCCTTCGCTAGTTTGAAGCCTTCCGCTACAAGAAACGGCACGATGCTGATATTGATGTCGGGCGAGGCCAAGCCGTCCCGGCTGCAGACATACGCCCGCAAAGGTGCCGCCGGCAGACCCAATAGCCCGGTGCCCGTCATGGCGTAACGCAAAGCCTGGAGCACCGTTCCAATCCCACGCATTTTGTCATTATAGGTTAGACCCGACGCGGTAATTTCATACTTCATGCGTGGAGCGTAGTGATCCCGCAGGTTTTCGCCCACGCCCGGGAGGGCGTGGCAAACTTGAACCCCGTGCCGTTGCAACAATTCAGGCTGTCCAATGCCTGAAAGTTCGAGGATTTGCGGTGAATTCACAGAACCGGCACTGACGATGACCTCACGCCCCACACGCGCCTCTTTCTGGCTGCCATCCTTGGTAAAGCGAACACCCCTGCATTGTTTGTCTTCAATAATCAGACCGTCCGTATGGGCACCAGTCACAATAGTCAGGTTAGGACGGCTCTTCACAGGATCAAGGTAACAGCGAGCCGTACTCATCCGACGGCCTTTGCGGATCGACACCTGGGTCATGGAAATGCCTTCTTGTACGGCGCCATTGTAATCTACATTGTATGGAATACCTGCTTCATTGGCGGCTGCAATAAGTGCGTCATACAAAGGCCCCGCTTCACTTAGATCAGTGACCTGCAAGGGTCCCTCTCGACCCCGGTATTCATCCTCACCACCGGTATAGGATTCCATTCTACGGAAAAAGGGCAGCACGTCGCGATAGCTCCAACCCCGATTTCCCAATTGCGCCCAGGTATCAAAATCTTGCGACTGTCCACGGACAAAGACCATGCCGTTAATGGCAGATGAGCCGCCCAATAATTTGCCACGGGGCACCGGAATGGGCCGCTGTCCAGAACCCTCGTCGGGCTCGGATTGATACAACCAATTGGCCTTGGGATTGTCGATCAACCGGGCGAATCCGACCGGCACACGCGTCCAGGGATGGTCCGCACGACCAGCCTCCAGCAGCAGCACCCGGCACTTGGCGTCGGCACTTAGCCGATTGGCCAGCACTGAACCAGCGGAACCGGCGCCCACAATGATGAAGTCATATGTCGAACTGCTCATCCTTTTTTCCTCCCCGAGCCATGTTAGCAGGGAATGATTTTGCTGCTAGACTTTCTAAAATAGGAATTGGGGAGGATAGAGATGTTTGATTTGATTATTCGTGGAGACCAGGTCGTCACACCGCAAGGTACAGGCGCTTGGGATATTTGCGTTACGGGCGAAACCATCGCCGCCGTCGCGTCGCCAGGCGCTTTCGATAGCAGCCAAGCGGGTCAAGTGATCGACGCCACGGGCAAGATCATCATACCAGGCGGCATCGACCCGCACATCCATTCCCTGTGGCACATCCCTCCTTTGGAGGAGGGCGGAGAAGTGAGCTGGACTGACGGCCCGGACGTGGTCAGCAAGGCCGCCATTCACGGCGGCACCACCACATTGCTGGATTTTGCCAACTGGCAACAAAGTGGCACCTTGGAAGAAGTCATCAACATCCGAAAACAGGATTGGAGTGGGAATTGTTACACCGACTACGGCTACCACGTCATGTTGCAGGGGGCGATCCCACCGGAAATTTTGCCCCAAATCGGCGAGGTCATTCAGGAAGGTTATCCCTCCATCAAGATCTTCACCACCGACATAACGCCATCGCGGCGGGGACGTAAGATCACCCATGGACATATTTGGGAAATATTTAAGATCCTGAAAAAAGAAGGCGGCATTGGCGCCATCCATGCAGAAGATGACGAGATCGTCATGCATATGTACGACGTGCTGAAACGGGAGGGACGGACAGGCTTCGAAAATTTGGCCGAGGTGCACAACACGATGTCCGAGGACCTCTCCTTTCGCCGTATCATTCGCCTGGCCGAACATGTCGACGGCACACCGCTCTATATGATGCACGTTAGTGCCGCCACAGGCGTTGCCGCGATTGAAGCAGCGCGAGCCAAAGGCTTCCCCATCTATGGCGAGACGCTCCATCAATATCTGATGTTCACCCACGAACATTACAAACGCCCGAATGGTCAGATCTACCACACCTATCCCAGTCTGAAAGAAACCTCAGATCAGGATGCTCTGTGGGAGGGGCAGCTACGAGGTTCAATATCTACCGTAGCCACAGACGAAATTTGCTGCACTCTGTCAGCCAAAACCCAGGGTTCCCAAATCGATGACACCACGGGCGGCAATGCCGGCTGCGAGCCGAGGGTTTCAGTGATGTACACGGAGACGGTAAAAAAGCGTGGATATACCCTGGAAAAATTTACCGACCTAGTCTCTACCAATGCCGCCAAGATCATGGGCATGTACCCCAAGAAAGGTGCCTTGGCTGCTGGGAGCGATGCCGATATCACGGTGCTAGACCCAAGCGAAAAACGCACAGTTACCGCCGCCCGTTTGCACGAAACTGATTACACGCCCTGGGAAGGCTATGAAGCTGAGGCCTGGCCGACCTTAACCGTGCTGCGTGGCAAGATCATGATGCAGAACGGCGAATTTCTTGGCGACCGCAAAGATGGAAAATTCCTGAAACGTAAGATGGACGAGTCAATCCGCAACCGTCC
>CAJWZI010000348.1 GCA_913049615.1 uncultured Alphaproteobacteria bacterium
GGAGCCGGCGTGATCGGTTATATTCTCGCGGCACGCATGCAGGAAAGGGGCGTCGCGGCCGTGGTCAGGGACGGCCCGATGCGTGACGGCGTGACCGTAGCAGTCGGTTCGTTACCCATTTTCTGCCCCGGTTTTACCGCGCCGGCCAGGCTGCAGGTGCATTTTGGCGCTGACCTGCAATGTCCCATCGCCTGTGGCGGCGCTGCCGTCATGCCCGGTGATGTTTTAGTTGGCGACTGCGACAGCATCGTGGTCATACTGGCCGCTATGGCGGATGAGGTTGCCACCGACGGGACAGAGCAGGAGCGCCTTGAAAGATACTTGAAAGCCCGGATCGAAGCAGGGCATCCCGCTATTGGCACATACCCACCGAACGCCGCGACCTTGTCTGCTTATGCGAATTGGAAGGAAGACCATCAGGCTTCCTGAATAGCTCCCTCACCCTGCTTGTTCGTTAGGGCCGAAAGCATATTTTCCACGATGTCCTGATCCAGCCCACGGGTAATGAAGACGATACGCGAGCGGCGCTCATCATCCGGCCATGAATCCAATTGTACGGGCGGGTGAAACATATGTTGGACGCCATGCACCACGACAGGCGTCTCGCTTTCCAGCACGTTCAGTATGCCCTTGATACGCAGAATATCGTCACCTCGGTAGGTCGTAAGCATTTCTAGCCAACTGGCTACCTGGTCCCACGGCAGACATTCTTCGAGATAGACGCAATAAGCCTGAACCTGATCATTGTGCCGGTTCACATCGTGGTTATGCTGATGATGTTCATGCTCCTCAGCATAAGCTTCAGCGCGCAACCAGCGCTGTGCGTCTAGGCTCTTGGTTTTGGGATCATACAGGCCGGCATTAAATAGTAGGTCCGGGTGAATTTCACCGTGCTCCGTATGATGAATTCTCGCCGCCGGGTTCAATCTCCTCAAACGCACTTCAAGACCAGCAATTTCTTCCTGGTCCGCAAGATCAACCTTGGTGATAACGATCCGATCCGCGACAGCGGCTTGTTTCACGGCCTCGTCATGTTTGTTCATCGTATCCGACGCCAACTTGGCGTCCGCTGTGGAGATGACCCCGTCCAGACGGTAACGGCTCATCAAGAATGGGTCGGACATCAAAGTGTGCAGAATAGGCGCAGGGTCCGCCAAGCCTGTGGTCTCAATGACCAGCCGATCAAAATCGGGAATTTCTTGTTTCGCTCGACGTTTGAACAGATCTTTCAGCGTATCCACCAAATCGCCACGGATGGTACAGCACAAACAGCCCGACGACATCAGAACCACATCATCGTCTACATGCTCCACGAGCAAATTATCGATACCGATCTCGCCAAATTCGTTGATTACCACGGCAGTCCTGTCCATGTCGGGATGCTGTATCAGACGGTTTAATAGCGTAGTCTTTCCACTACCCAAAAACCCCGTAACCACTGATACGGGAAGGCTATCCACTTGAACTGTCGTCATTGTCTTGTCCTTCAAAAGGCTTGGATTGCAGCTCTACCACCCACAGAAGATTGGCGCAAACCACGCGGCTGTGTGCGCGCAAGCCAATTGAACAGGCTCCAGACCAACCGTCGGTTCGGCTTCGCCGTGCTAGCAGTCGGAACTGGAAATACCAATTAGACTACTTAAGCATAAACAACCACGATCCACAGTTTGTTAAATCAAAGGCGCCCTTCGCTCTGGACAAGGGTTCGGTGCAGTGCCCGCGCCTCCCGAAAAGCAGCGACGGCCAATACACCCATAAATATTGGACCAGGAATAGCGACTTCGTTTGCATTACGCTGTCTGGCATGATCAATATTCTGTTTAACGGGCCCGATCAAAAGTCGGCCAAACATACATTGATACTTGCCCATGGCGCCGGTGCGCCCATGGATAGCGGTTTCATGAATGTCTTCGCTGCCGGCATTGGTGAACGTGGTATTCGGGTGGCGCGCTTTGAATTTCCGTATATGGATGGCCGCCGGGTGACCGGCAAGAAGCGCCCGCCGGATCGTCAGCCCATATTATTGCAGACCTGGCGTGAGGTCATTACACAGATTGGCGGGAGTGCCGTGAACATCGGTGGAAAGTCCATGGGCGGTCGCATGGCAACCTTATTGGCGGTGGCGGAGGACGCACCTCCGATTAGACGTCTGATCTGCCTTGGGTATCCCTTCCATCCACTCGGCAGGCCAGAAAAAAAGCGTACCTACCACCTGTCTTCTCTGTCCGTTCCCACTCTAATGGTCCAAGGAGACCGAGACGCCATGGGCAACCGTGAAGACGTGGAAGGATATATTTTATCACCCTCGATTCAGCTTCACTGGTGCCCAGACGGCAACCATGATTTGACCCCCCGCAAGAAATCCGGGTTCACCAAAAATGGGAACTGGGAAGCCGCCATGAACACCGTGGCGACATTTTTGAGTTGATCTAAAGTGTCGTATGCCGCGCCCGAACACCGCGCTCGATAGCAGCAGCAGTTAGGCGATCCAAGTCCAGGCTGTAACGCAATTGCTGCAATAGTTGTAGCTCCTCCTGCTCTACATGCAGATCAGCCGCTGCGATTTCACACGCTATAGCATAGGCGGTTTCACTCAATTTGGCAGGAAGAGAGGCGACGATCAAATCCAAAACCTGGTTCAATCCGCCGGGGGCACTAAGCTTTTTGGCACAGTCTTCAGAAAGAGGGACTAGTTCTTCCTCGTCAAATCCCTGGAAGATGGGCAAGTTGCGAACCTGTTCCCCAATCTGCATCAGTTCTCGATCAGTCATTTTGTTATCGGCCGCAGAAACCAGCACCATTATATAGATCAGGGCTGAATGTGGATTCAGCAGATCGTCGTTCATCTAGTACTCCATACCCAGATTTGGGCTCAGCGAAAATAGGCGGCGCGGGGCCAAACAATAAGTGGGGATGGAATTCGGTCTTTACAAGGAGTTACCGTAGACTGGTTTTGATGACCCGAGCCAGCCTTTTGGCGGCCACCGTGATAGCGTCTTCATTGTGGGCTGCATAACCCAGCATTAAGCCCCGCCGATCCGCCCGGCCGGCATACGAGCCGCTAAGCGGCAACGCCAAAATACCCGCGTCCAAAGCCTCCTGGGCCAGTACCCCGTCATCCATAGTTCCCGGCAATCCGGCACCAGGCCAAGCGATCAAATGCATGCCCGCCTCGTCTGAATTTATGCGAAACAGGCC
>CAJWZI010000349.1 GCA_913049615.1 uncultured Alphaproteobacteria bacterium
GGGCGCCAGCGACCAGTCTGACGAGTTGTCGTTCAGCGAAGAAAATTCCGATAACAGTTCGGAATTGGCCGCCACGAAGGTTCCTATGTTCGTCGGTGGCGACTGGCAAACAGTACCACTCCATCGACGCGCGGACATGGCCGTTGACCAACGGATTGATGGACCGGCGATTATCACCGAGAGGACGGCGACCACCGTCGTTGAACCGGGCTGGAGGGCCGAGTTGACATCCCGTGGTGAGTGCGTGCTAACGCGAACAATACCACGGCCGAAACGCGAGGCCATCGGCACCAAGGCCGATCCGGTGATGCTTGAGGTTTTCAACAACCTCTTCATGTCCATCGCAGAGCAGATGGGTGCAACGCTAGCCAACACCGCCTACTCGGTGAACATCAAGGAGCGTCTGGATTTTTCCTGCGCCATATTCGCGTCGGATGGCAGCCTAGTCGCCAATGCGCCACATGTACCGGTGCACCTGGGCTCCATGGGCGCCTCGATCAAGACTGTAATCCGCGAAAACTCTGGTCGGATGAAGCCGGGCGACGCCTATGTTATTAACGCGCCCTATAACGGCGGCACACACCTGCCGGACGTCACAGTGATCAGCCCGGTTTTTGATGACATGGGCCGCGACATTTTGTTTTATGTGGCGTCTAGGGGACATCATGCGGATATCGGTGGCAGAACGCCTGGCTCATCACCGCCCGACAGCACCTCGATCCATGAAGAAGGCGTGTTGATCGATAATTTTTTGATGGTTGAAAACGGTGTGCTTAAGGAGCAAGAGACACTAGATCTCCTGAACTCCGGACCCTACCCCTGTCGGAACCTAGCCCAGAACATGGCCGACCTGGAAGCCCAGGTCGCTGCGAATAACACCGGCATCCACGAAGTTCTTAAAATGATTGGGCACTTCGGCATCAAGGTCGTGCAAGCCTATATGCAGCATGTCCAGGATAACGCCGAGGAATCTGTTCGCCGCGTCCTGGACAAACTCGTCGATGGCGCTTTCGTCTATCCCATGGACAACGGTTGCAAAATTCAGGTCAAGATCAGGGTCGACAAGGCGGCGCGGGAAGCGGTTATTGATTTCACTGGTACATCACCCCAATACGAAGGTAATTACCATGCTCCTACCGCCGTATGTCTTGCCGCCGTGCTTTATGTTTTCCGCTGTCTCGTGGACGACGATATCCCGTTGAACGAAGGCTGCTTGAAGCCGCTAAAGGTCGTTGTGCCGCCGAAGTCAATCCTTTCACCGGAGTATCCAGCAGCCGTGATCGCTGGCAATACGGAAGTCAGCCAATGCATCACCGACGCTCTGTTCGGGGCCCTTGGCGTGCTGGCCTCCTCGCAAGGGACGGTCAATAATTTCGTCTATGGGAACGACATCTATCAGAACTACGAAACTATCTGCGGTGGCACCGGAGCCGGCTCCAGCCATCCCGGCACTAGCGCAGTCCACAGCCACATGACCAATACGAAAATGACTGACCCGGAAGTCTTGGAATGGCGCTTTCCGGTTCGCGTTGACAGTTTTTCCATCCGCCAGGGCACCGGTGGTAAAGGGCTGCATGATGGTGGTGAAGGCATCAGGAGAGAGGTAAAATTCCTTGAGGCCATGAAGATGACCCTGTTGAGCAGCCACCGCCGTACCGACCCATATGGGTTGGAGGGAGGTGGACCCGGAGCTCGAGGTCGTGATTTCGTCCGCCGCCACGACGGGCGCCTTGACGAACTTTCGGGCAACGACGAAACCGACATGATGCCTGGTGACACATTCGTTATGGAGACCCCAGGTGGCGGAGCCTACGGAGTTAAGCCGGTTGGCTAAATTTAACGGCAAAACGTAAAGGAAACCCGCAAATCCTGCAGTCCTACGCTTAGCCGAAATTTTGCCGCGCGCCAAATTCGTCATGATGGAATATGAAAATAAGCATGGCTGTGGCAAGGTATTGATAAGGACACCGGAGCGGAATTTTCAAAACGCAATATTGTTTCTACCTCAGAAGAGAACTAACGTGGTGAAACGCGGAATGACCTATGAGCACCTTTGCGGAATACTCAAAATATGACGGGCTCGGCCTCGCCGACTTGGTCCGCCGCAAAGAAGTTAGCCCCGCTGAACTGGTGGCCTCGGCCTATACCGCTATCGAGTGTCTGAATCCACAGCTCAACGCAGTCATTTGCCTTCTGGAAGATCAAGCCCAGAAGACCCTCGAAGCGGGACCTTCTAATGGGCCATTCCACGGCGTTCCGTTCCTTCTGAAGGACCTTATGACCTCCCTAGCTGACGTGCCAACAAATGGCGCTTGTCGTCTGAGCGAAGGCTATACTCGGCCCTACGACAGCGATCTTGTCACACGATTCAAGGCTTCTGGCGTTGTCATCATCGGCAAGACCAACACGCCAGAACTCGGAATGAACGCATCCACCGAACCGGTGCTCAACGGACCGACCCACAATCCGTGGGATATTGAGCTGACCCCTGGCGGATCGAGCGGCGGTTCAGCGGCGGCGGTGGCGGCTGGCATTGTTCCGATGGCACACGCGAATGATGGCGGAGGTTCCACGCGAATCCCGGCCACCTGCTGCCATTTGGTTGGGCTGAAGCCAACGCGCGGGCGAAATCCAGCGGGACCCGATCTCGGTGAAATTTGGAACGGCTTCGTCTCGGAGCACATCGTTTCGCGCAGTGTTCGTGATACCGCAGCAATGCTCGATTGCACGGCTGGACCGTGGCCGGGAGATCCTTATTTTGCGCCACCGCCGGAGCGGAAATTCTTGGACGAGATCGGACGCGACCCGGGCAGATTGCGGATCGCAGTTACAGATATCACCGCATCCGGTGACCCGGTTCACGAGGACTGCAAAGCGGCAGTCGCAGATACCGTGAAGCACCTTACCGATCTTGGCCACGAAGTAGAGGAAGCGGCGCCAGCCTATGACCATAATGCTTTCGCTGAGGCATTCGTTGTGATCATGGCAGCGCACTGTGCCTCCTTTATGGAGGATATTGCTGCGTCCACCGGGCGCACGCCAAGCCACGCCACTCTAGAGCGCGTGAACCTTTGGGTGCTCGAACAAGGACGTCGCTATTCCGCGCTCGACATGGCACGCGCGATGAACGCGCTCAATACCACCAGCCGGCAAGTCGGCCAATTTTTTGA
>CAJWZI010000350.1 GCA_913049615.1 uncultured Alphaproteobacteria bacterium
CGAACCGGCCGGAGGCAACCTGTTTGATGCCCGAACGCATGCTGTCGCCATTCTCTAGAATACGATATCGTTCCGCCTCCTCGCCACCCTCACCACTGTTCGACTTGCCACCGATACGGTTCATGGCGATCGCCAGATTGGTATGCGCCTCCCAACTGATGGAGCCGAAGGACATCGCGCCCGTGGCAAAGCGTTTGAAAATTTCCGTGACCGGTTCCACTTTTTCCAAGGGGATGGGTTCTTCAGCAAACTTGAACTCGAACAGGCCACGTAGATTTTTCAGCTTCTTGTCCTGCTCGTTCATACGCCGGGAGTAGGCCTGGTATTTTGCTTGGTCACCGGCCCTGACAGCGTGTTGCAGCAAGGCGACGGTTTCCGGCGTCCAGGCATGATCCTCCCCCCGCTGGCGGTAGGCTAGTTCGCCGCCAACCTCCAAGGCATCGCGATAGGGAAGCACGTCGTTGTAGGCGATTAAATGCCGGCGTACGGTTTCCTCAGCGATTTCCTCCATACCCACACCGTCGATTGCGCAGCGGGTGCCAGTAAAGTGCTGGTCTAGAAATACTTGACTTAATCCTACCGCGTCGAATATCTGCGCGCCGCAATAGGATTGATAGGTCGAAATGCCCATCTTGGACATCACCTTCAGGATGCCCTTGTCCACGGCCTTGATATAGCGGGTGTTTAGCTCATCTACGGACAGATCTTCGGGCATTTTGGGCCGCAACGAGGCCAGGGTATCAAAGGCCAGATAGGGATTAATTGCTTCGGCACCATATCCGGCCAGCAGGCAGAAATCATGCACCCGGCGGGCCTCGCCAGTCTCCACCACCAGACCTACTTCCGTACGCTGGCCGGTTCGGATCAGGTGGTGATGCACGCCCGCGGTAGCCAAGAGAATTGGGATAGCGACCCGGTCCATATTCACACCCCGGTCCGATAAAATCAGGATGTTATAGGGCCGCTCCACCACTTCCTGTGCCCGCTGGCACAACTCCTCCACGGCCTTCGCCATGCCGGCTGCACCTTCAGATACCGGATAGGTGATATCCAAGGTATAGGTGCGGAAAACCTGATGCACTTGGTTTTCGATCCGCCGTACCCGCTCGAGATCCATATTTGTAAGCACCGGTTGGCGAACCTCCAGGCGCTTCTTGGTGCCGGCGTCGTCCGGCTCTAACAGATTGGGTCGTGGTCCGATCAGGGACACTAGGCTCATTACCAGTTCTTCCCGGATCGGATCGATGGGCGGATTGGTGACCTGGGCGAAACATTGCTTGAAATAATCAAATAACCGTTTGGGCCGATCCGACAACACCGCCAACGGCACGTCCATGCCCATAGAGCCAATAGGATCCTGTCCCGTCAGGGCCATTGGCGTCAGGAAGAACTTGGTGTCCTCCTGGGTATAGCCAAAGGCTTGTTGCCGGTCCAGCAGGGTGCGGCCATCCGGCGTCATGGGTTCGACTTCGTCAGGTAGATCTTGCAGATGGATTTGCGTGTCATCCAACCATTTTTGATAGGGCTTGGCCTGAGCCAGGGAGGCTTTGATCTCCTCGTCCCCAATAATGCGGCCTTCTTCCATATCGATCAGGAACATTTTGCCAGGCTGCAGACGCCACTTCTGCACAATTTTTTCTTCGGGGATATCTAGTACGCCCACTTCCGAACCCATAATCACCAAATCATCGTCGGTCACCACATAGCGGGCCGGCCGGAGACCGTTACGGTCCAGAGTGGCGCCAATCTGCCGCCCATCGGTGAAGGCGATAGCTGCGGGTCCATCCCATGGTTCCATCAGGGCAGCGTGATATTCGTAAAATGCGCGTCGATCATCACCCATCAAGGCATTGTCGTTCCACGCCTCGGGTATCATCATCATCATGGCGTGAGACAGGGAATAGCCGCCAGCCACCAAGAGCTCGAAGGCATTGTCGTAGGTCGCCGAATCCGAGTCGCCGTCGCCGATCAGCGGCCACAGTTTATCCAGATCGTCGCCCAGTACAGCGGAGGCCATGGTCTGCCGACGCGCTGCCATCCAATTGATGTTGCCGCGCACGGTATTAATTTCGCCGTTGTGGCACAGGAAGCGAAAAGGCTGCGCCAGTTTCCAGGATGGGAAGGTATTGGTTGAAAAGCGCTGGTGCACCAGAGCGAGGGCAGATTCCGTGCGCGAGTCCTGCAGGTCCAGATAATAATTGGACAGATTGCCCGACAACATCATGCCTTTGTATACGATCGTCCGGCTGGACATGGACGTCATGTAAAAGGCATCGGCCTTGTCCACGCCGCTGTTCCAAACTTCTCGATGGCATTGCTTACGAATGACAAAAAGTTTACGTTCAAAGGCGTCTTGATCCAGCGTATCCGGACCACGGCCAACAAAGAACTGCCGGATCCTGGGTTCATCCGGCCTTACACTTTCACCTAGACAACTGTTGTCGACTGGGACGTCACGCCAGCCAAGGCAAATCTGCCCTTCGGCCAAAGTAATCTTTTCGACCGAGGCAGCACATAGGTCGGCGGTGTCCTGAATTTGGGGTAAGAAGAGCATGCCGACACCGAACTCGCCGGGAGGCGGCAGGTCAATTCCCTTCCCAGCGCAGTCTTCACGGAACAAACGATCTGGAACTTGCAGCAGGATACCGGCCCCATCACCGGCCAACGGGTCAGCGCCCACGGCGCCCCGATGGTCTAGATTGACCAGAATTTGCAACCCCTGACGAATAATTTTGTGACTTTTGCGGTTCTTAATATTGGCTAAAAAACCAACGCCACAGTTATCGTGCTCGTTTTCCGGGGTGTATAAGCCTTGTGGCTCGGGCAAGCCCCTTACTTTCATATCTTACGTCCTAACTCACAATAATTCCCAAACCGCTGGTTTTTTTGTTGCGCTGGCTTTGGGCAAGCCATTTTACCGCGCTTCATGGTTAATTATGCCCCGACGGTCAAGTCCCCGATCATCACACCGCCCGCCCGGGCTTATTCAGCGGAGAGGATATATAACACATATTTTGTGAAAACGTGAATCGAAGCCTGGAATTTAGACTCGGTTTGATAAAAGACTTGAGCACGGGTATGGATTTAGCAAGGTTCGGGCAAGGTTTTTGGCCGACTTCAGCCGGCGCCAGTTGATTTTGGGTAATCATTTT
>CAJWZI010000351.1 GCA_913049615.1 uncultured Alphaproteobacteria bacterium
ATGTTGATCTCCCCTTTGTTTTTCGAAGGACAATAACAAAAACGATAGAGCTTCCTCTCAATTAATGCAGAACGCTCTAATTTTGGTTATAAAATGCGCACACGACCTCGCCAATTCTGCTATGAATTATCTATAAATAGGAGAAGTTGACGCCCCGCACCCAGCAACTGCGGGGCAATTTGTTTTTTGGTGTAATCGATGAGCCAAAACAAGCGTGTAACTCATAGAATTGGCTCCCTTGGTTTATTTACCAAAACGGATAAGAATTAGCCGCTAGCTTTTACCGGGCCGTGATAGATCCACCATTGCATACCCGTCTCAGCGGCAACTTGGTTACGGTGAGCAGCCATCGTCTTTAGGAATTTGTTCATTTTCGATTTGTTATCAAACTCCATGATTAACAAGCCTTTATGATCACTGACTTGCACCACAGAATAACTCTTTAGCGTTTTGTCTTTTTTGTGCTGTTCAAAAAGCGGCTTTGAATTCTTATTGAACAACCTCATAACTTCTGCGCTCGTCAGCGGTCCTTCGTTTACCATAACTCTGACATAACTCATAGGATTTGCCCCCTTGGCACATTGAAAACAGATAACGAACGATGTTGTCATGCCATTGACCGGTCTGTCTACGACCGGCGAGCAAAATTATGCAGCCTTGGACGTTACAGAGTTTACCGTCTTATAGCGTAGGAAAACATACGTTGATCGTTGGTAAAATTCTTGACTACCGCATAACGGGTGGGCATCCCCTAATTGTTTTTCGGGGGCGGTTAAGAACGGTTGGAACTCATGCAAACTAACGTGATAATGCATTCCAAGTGGGTCGCCATTTTGAACAAAGGATGGGCCTGACATGAATGTTAAGGACGGCAAACAACACCTCGAGGCTATTTCGGGTAAACGGGAAGTGATCCTGAATGGATCGGTGATCCGGCATGTAGTCGATCATCCGGCCTTCAGGAACAGTTGTCAGACTGTGGCGGCGTTGTACGATTTTCAAGCGCGCGAAGAAAATCTCGAGCTGATGACCTACGAAACGCCAACTGGGCACCGGGCTAACAGGGCTTGGCAGTTACCAAGGTCTCATGAAGAATTAGTACAAAAAAGAAAAGCCATGACGGCATGGGCCGAATTGCATGGCGGCTTCATGGGAAGGTCGCCGGATCATCTGGCCAATGCGATCGCTGGCCAAGTGATCGGCCTGGACGTATTTGAGAAGCATGGGGCGAAATATGCCAAGGCCTATTGGGACTATTATGAATATGCTCGGGATAATGACATATTTCTAACCTACGTGATCATCAATCCGCAGGCCGATCGAACCAAGGCGTGGGGCGAGCAGACATCGGAAAACCTCACCGCTCATATCGTTGATGAAGATACCACTGGCATCACCATCCGTGGCGCCAAGATGCTCGGAACCAGTTCGATCATGGCCCAGGAAGTCTTTGTTGCCAACTTGCAACCCCTGCGGCCTGGAGAAGAGGATATGGCCGTTTGCTTTGCTGTCCCCCTGGAGACTAAGGGTATCAAAATCCTATCCCGGAAAAGTTACGAGGAAAGCGCTGTTTCCCCTTGGGACAATCCATTGTCGCATCGTTTTGATGAAAATGATGCTTTGATCTATTTTGATGACGTCAGGGTGCCTTGGGACAGAGTGTTCGTTTATCGAGACGTGGATATGTGCCGGGCCCAGTTTCATGACACGCCAGGCCATATTAGTCAGAATTATCAGGCGCAGGTTCGGTATACCGTGAAGATGAAATTCCTTTTGGCCATCGCCAGGCGGATCACGGAAACAATCGGCACAATTAGTCTGCCCCCCGTGGTTGAAAAACTTGGGCAGATGGCCTCTCAGATCGCGACGGCAGAAGGTCTCCTTCACGGTATGGAGATTTCCGGCAAACAAGTCGGTGAATATTATGTGCCCAGCAAAAGCTTCCTCTATGCGGCACAGGTTTATACGCAAGGTCTCTATCCGACATTCGTCAATGAGATACGTGAACTAGCCGGTGCCGGCTTGATCATGCTGCCGTCATCAGCGGCCGACTTGGGCCTGGAACAGATCGAGCCATACCTGAATGCAACACAGGTTTCTACACGGGAGGGCGAAGACGCCTACGACCGCATGAAACTTATGAAACTGGCCTGGGATGCAGTCGGCTCGGAATTCGCCAGCCGGCATACCCAGTACGAAATGTTTTACGCGGGCGCACAATTCGTGACGGCCGGCCATTGCTTTCGGACCTACGATTGGGACGGCGCGGACAAGGTTCTGCAAAAAGTATTAATGGGTAACGATGTGGATTGGTCTGGTCACGACAGTTCCAAGACAAACCGCGAAGCTGCTGAATAGTGTGTAGAGAGTGGGGAGAGATTTACTGGTGAGGACAAATTCGGGTAGGTATTTGGCGAGGTCTGCAGGTGTTTTAAGATATTACGCAACGCCACAATTTAAAAACTGCGGAGGATAGCCCTAACCAATCTGGGCAACAAAAGTGCCGCCACTGCTGAGATCAATTTCTTTAGCTGCTAGGTACTTAATTTTAAGGTTTTAGCGGTGCATGTGAAACTGGACCAGGAAGCTGCAAAACAGGTCAAACGATGCGGCTGGTTACTTCCAACAAGTGATAGCCGAATTGGGTCTTCACCGGACCCTGGACTTGGTTGAGGTCGGCGCTGAACACCACCTTGTCGAATTCCGGCACCATCTGTCCAGGACCAAACGAACCCAGGTCGCCGCCACTAGCACCCGAAGGGCAGGACGAATGCGCCCGTGCCAATTCCGCAAAATTTTCTCCATCGGCAATTTTAGTCTTCAGTTCTTTACAGAATTCTTCGGTATCAACCAGGATATGTCTTGCTGTGGCCTGCGCCATTGTTATTTTCCTCAGTGAGTTTCATTCAGGCGTAATATTGCGTCCTACATAACCACCAAAGGTCAGCGCATCAAGCCTGACGCGAAGGCTTTCTATGGCCTCGCCAAAGCTGGCGGCAAGGCGCGCCTCGCCCGTCTCTGGATAGACCAATTTCGAGGGAGGCAAATTGCCCGACATTTTAAAATCTCAATAGTTGAGTGGTGGTTGCGGTTAGGATTTTACTGACCGACCAATGGGGATAGGGCGACTGTCCATTGGAA
>CAJWZI010000352.1 GCA_913049615.1 uncultured Alphaproteobacteria bacterium
TTTCCCCACGCGGAAAAGACGCTGCGAAAGCTACATTCTCGGGGCTATCTGTTGGGCGTCGCTACAGGGAAATCGCAGCACGGGCTGGAGGCGATCCTAGAGGGCCACAAATTGCGAGACATTTTTTCTACCTTGCAGACAGCTGATGGACATCCGGGCAAACCACATCCGTCTATGTTGCATCAGGCCATGACGGAAACCGGTGTGGAGGCTAACGATACCTTAATGCTTGGCGATACCAGTTTCGACATGGCCATGGCGGTGAACGCAGGCGTCCACCCTGTTGGCGTCGCCTGGGGCTACCACTGTGCCGATGCTTTGCGCGTTTCTGGTGCCCGCACCGTACTAGAAGATTATTGCGACTTGCTGCCGTGTGTGGAGAAGATGTGGCCTGAAGTTTGAAATAACTGTGTGCGGCGTTAGCGCAATTGATCGGCAAACGCGCGGACAGGTTGGACTGATAGTGAAGGAGTTGTGGGCAACGTTGGTTGCACCGTTATTCAAAGTATACACGAATTGCAGCAGTTGCGCTGCTAACAACTAGGATCCGTATGAAACGGTTTTACAAGAATGCCGTTGTGATCGAATTTGAGGGCGGTTATGGCATAGAGTTAGATGGCCGACGAACTCAGACGCCAAGAAAATCAGCTTTTACCGTTGGGGCACGGAAGGTCGCGGATGCCGTCGCTGCAGAATGGGCGGGCCAAGGCGATGAAATCGTAGTGGAAAACATGCCTATGTTGCGCCTGGCAAATACAGCTATCGACATGATCGCTCCCCAGCGTGGAGCTGTGGTGGACAATTTGGCGGGTTATGGCAGTACTGATTTGCTGTGCTATCGGGCTGACAGTCCAGCAGAACTAGTACGACGCCAGAATGAACTATGGTCGCCCTGGCTGGCCTGGGCCCGTGACCAACATGACGCTGAACTGAAAACGACAAATGGTATTGGATATATTGCACAAAGTGATGGCGCCTTGGCAGCTCTGCGCGCCGTTGTAAATCGCCACGACATCATGGAACTGGCCTGCCTAAATGACTTGGTGACCATTGCCGGGTCCTTAGTCCTGGGTCTGGCCGTGAGTGGTGGCGCTCTGGATGTTGCGATGGCGTGGGAGGCCATTCGGCTTGAAAATGATTTTCAAGCCAGAAAATGGGGCGAGGATGCTGAGGCTGCAGCCCATGCGGCCCGCCTTTTCGAAGAATTCAAATATGCGGCGCTTTTCCTGAACTTGCATCGAACAAATTAGAATAACCTAATAAACAATAAACCCTTCGGAACCTATGTTCTGGCACGGTGGGATGGATTAATGTTGGACATTTGAACCGAAACGCGCATTTCTGCCATACGATGCCGTGAAAGTAGGTCCGGTATCGTGCTATCAAGGCCTTTGGAGAATTGACATCCCAAAATGGGAGGAAGCGAATTCATGCAGGATATCCTGCGCCAACTCGAGGCAAAACGCACGGCGGCGCGCACCGGGGGTGGCGAAAAACGCATTCAGGTACAGCACGATAAGGGCAAATTGACTGCGCGGGAGCGGTTGGAGCTTTTGCTCGATACAGGTTCGTTTGAAGAGTACGACATGTTTGTCGAACATCGCTGTGAAGATTTTGGCATGGACGAAATGCGCATTCCTGGCGATGGCGTCGTGACCGGTTGGGGCACCATCAACGGCCGGCTGGTGTTCGTGTTCAGCCAGGATTTCACAGTCTTTGGCGGCTCTCTGTCAGAGGCTCATGCTGAAAAAATATGCAAGATCATGGATCAGGCGATGAAAGTTGGCGCGCCCGTTATTGGCCTGAACGATTCTGGTGGCGCCCGTATCCAGGAAGGCGTCGCCTCTCTTGGCGGCTATGCAGAAGTGTTCCAGCGCAACGTCATGGCATCTGGCGTGGTGCCGCAAATTTCGGTCATCATGGGACCCTGCGCCGGCGGTGCGGTCTACTCGCCGGCCATGACCGACTTCATCGCTATGGTCAAGGACAGCTCCTACATGTATGTCACTGGCCCAGACGTGGTGAAAACGGTAACACAGGAAGAGGTGACCCACGAAGAGCTGGGAGGAGCTACGACCCACAGTAAGAAATCTGGCGTTGCCGATCTTGCATTTGAAAACGACGTAGAGGCCTTGGCTGAAATTCGCCGTCTATTTGATTTCTTGCCCCTGTCGAACAGAGAAAAAGTACCGTACAGGCCTACCGATGACCGCGTCGACCGGCAGGAAATTTCCCTCGACACCCTAGTGCCGAAAAATCCCAACAAGCCCTATGACATCAAAGAATTGTTGGTAAATGTTGTGGATGATGGCGATTTCTATGAAATTCAACGTGATTTCGCGGGCAATATCGTTATTGGCCTTGGCCGCATAGACGGTTCGACAGTTGGCTTCGTGGCGAACCAACCCATGGTCTTAGCCGGTGTCCTAGATATTGATTCCGCTCGCAAGGGCGCCCGCTTTGTTCGGTTTTGCGATTGCTTTAATATTCCCATTGTAACATTCGTGGATGTGCCAGGTTTCTTGCCTGGCACGGCCCAGGAATATGGCGGCATTATCATGCATGGTGCCAAGTTACTCTATGCTTATGCCGAAGCAACCGTGCCCAAGGTTACGGTGATTACCCGCAAGGCCTATGGCGGTGCTTACGACGTCATGGCATCAAAGCATCTGCGCGGTGACTTAAACTTCGCCTGGCCTGGGGCGGAAATCGCAGTTATGGGTGCGAAGGGTGCAGTAGAGATCATTTTCCGTTCGGAGCTGGGCAATCCGGAACGGATCGAAAATTTAACTCAAGAATATTCCAAAACTTTTGCCAACCCCTTTAGCGCCAGCAAACGGGGTTATATCGACGATGTCATCATGCCGCATGACACGCGACGCCGCGTCGCGCGAGCTTTGACCATGCTAAAGAACAAAAGTCTCGACAACCCGCGGAAAAAGCACGGCAATATTCCGCTCTGAAGGAAAGTAACCCTTGTATGTTTTCAAAGATCCTGATTGCCAATCGTGGTGAAATCGCTTGCCGCGTGATTAGAACCGCGAAGGCCATGGGAATTGGGACCATAGCTATTTACTCGGAAGCGGACACCGATGCTTTGCATGTGGCCATGGCAGACGAAGCTATTGCCATCGGCCCAGC
>CAJWZI010000353.1 GCA_913049615.1 uncultured Alphaproteobacteria bacterium
TCCCTGTGGCCACTGCGCCCTGGCCCAAGATCTGATCGCCAATCACCGGCACCATAGCGACGTAGGGAAAGCCGAAGACATTCATGGCTACAGTGATGAACAGTATTCCCTTAATTTTGGGGTCGGTGCGAATATAGCGCAGGCCTTCGACGATTTGCCCCAGAATGCGAGGTACGGCGGCGGCGTAATGGGGCGCCCGGTATTGCGCTTTCAGTACTAGAAGAAACCCAAGGCTGAATAGCATGGCTCCCAAAACATAAATCCCAGGCAGTCCAAACCTAGTCAGCACTAGTCCGCCCAGCACCGGCCCGATGAGACGCATGCAATGGTTGGTGCCGCTGTCCAAAGTTAAGGCCACCCCAGCACCCGCTGCCCCGGCCTTGGCGCTTGCAATAATGCCCAGCAAGGACCGGCGAACGGGAAATTCCAGGGTGCCGTAGATGCCCGAGATAAACGTTCCAAGTGCTACGTGCCATAGCTCTATGCGTCCCGCAATGGCTAAACCGGCTAAAACTGCCGAGGTCAAAGCCAGAACGCCCAATCCTGCCAGTAGCATCAGCCGGCGATCAAAACCATCCGCGATGGCGCCGGTAAATGCGCTAAACAACAACATAGGCACAGTGCGCGCCATGGTGACTAAGGCCACCATGAGGGCCGATTGGGTGACTTCATATGTAAAAACGCCGATGGCCAGCATCTCCAGCCAGCGCATCATCCAGCCTAGGGCGCCAGCTAACCAGATGCGGCGAAAATTGGCATCCCTGATCAGTGCTAACGGCGTGACGGTCTGATCCGTCGTAGGCTCGCTGCCGGACAAGACCTCCGCTTAGTCGCCAGCTGCCATTTCGGCCAGCCTGCGGTCTTTCTCAAACTGATAGCGCGGTATCATATCCCGAGGTGAGCGGACATCGTCAGCGCTTTGATCATTCGCTGTCTCCTTCCAGCCATCGCCTCCAGGCCAGGTTTGATCCAAATGGATAATCTCACCAGGTTCTCGCAGGCTCTCGCACACTTGAAGTGCCTCTCGCGCGATGGATAGTTGCATTTCTGGATTAAATAGCGGACCGCCGCCATGACCCAGTGGAAAGTCCATAAACACTGTACGCGGTGGCCAGCCGAATTTCACAATATCCAATGCTGTCGCCACCACTAGGGTAGGAATGCCGCGCTCTTCCAGATAACGGGCGATCAGACACACGGTCTGATGGCACACGGGTCACAACGGAACAAGATAGGCTAGATCCACATTCTCTTTGGTGAAGGCATCGTAGATTGCGGGTGCCACTTCCTCATCCACTCGGCGTTTGGAATAGACTGCGCCCATACATGAGAATACGTTGTCGGCCAAGCCGCCGATGAAGCCTTCTTGTGCCAGCTTCTGCAGCGGTTCCAGGGGAAAGGCGCAGTTCGCGTCTTGACGGGTGTTGGGAAGATAGTTTTCGGTTAAATGGGAAAAACGCAGATCCTCAATCGGTGTGTTGGATGGTATTACGCGATGCGAAGTGTCATCCTTGTAGAAGTAGGCGATTTGCCCTAGGGCATATGTGCCTGCAGTGGACATCATGCCGACCTTGCAGTCTGACAACGGTTTTTCCAAGGATGTCCAGGGTGGTGCTTCATCCGCCTTATGCCAACCGTACGGAGTATAGCCGAGTTTGCTATACTTCTCTCGGATGGTTTTCATATATTCAACCGTGCTCACGGCGCAACTCCTCATATTTTCGATCGCATAGATACTAATCCAGTTGGCTGCGGTGCTCAACTTAATCGCCAGTTAATGCGCGGGAGATCACCAATTTCTGGATGTCGTTGGTGCCTTCGTAGATACGGTAGACGCGCACGTCACGCAGAATTTTGGCGACGGGGAAATCTTCCAGGTAACCATAACCGCCAAAGGTTTGCAGAGCGTCGGAGACCACTTTCTCTGCCATGTCCGAGGCGAACAGTTTCGCCATCGAGGCTTCTTTCAAGCTCGGCGCGCCGCTTTCGTGAACTTGGGCAGCATGCAGGTATAGTTGCCGAGCCGCCTCGATCTGGGTCGCCATGTCTGCCAGGCGAAAGGCTACCGCCTGATGCTCCATAATAGGCTTCTTGAAGGCCTCCCGCTCCTGGGCATAGGCCAGGGCTGCTTCATAAGCGGTCCGTGCCCCGCCCACTGCTTGAGCCGCTACGCCGATCCGACCCACCGACAAGTTGGCGAGGGCGATGCCAAGACCTCGACCTTCTTGTCCCAGTAAATCCGTCTTGGGTACCACCATATCCTCGAACGACAAGGCGCAGGTGTCGTTCGTCCTGTGGCCCAGCTTAGTCTCCTCCCGAAGAACCTTGTAGCCGGGATTGCTTGTCGGCGTCAGAAAGGTGGAGATCCCCCGTTTCCCCGCCGTTGGATCGGTAACGGCGACGATCATGGCCAGGCCAGCCCGCCGGCCGGCCGTGATGAATTGCTTCTGCCCATTCAGGACGAAATTATTCCCCTGGCGCACTGCGCGGGTCGTTATAGCCGCGGCGTCCGATCCGGTATGAGGTTCTGTCAGGGCGATACAGCCAATCATTTCGCCACTCGTCAGGCGAGGAAAGTACCGCTCCTTTTGCGCCTGAGTGCCGTGGTCTTGTAAGGCAGCTAGAACCGGGGAGTTGTTCGCAGCCATCAAGTTCGCGATCCCGCCGTCCGCAGCTGAGATTTCCTCCATGGCCAGAACGTAGGAGACGAAATCAGCTCCGGTGCCGCCCCATTCAGGGTCAATGCAGATGCCCATAAGGCCCGCCTGGCCCAATTTTTTTAGTAAATTTTCCGAAACGCCGTGGGCCTCAAATTCCTTGAGGTGGGGCACGATCTCGGTCTGGGCGAACCGCCGGGCCGCCTCCTTGATCATACGTTGCTGCTCGGTCAGGGTCATGCTCTTACCACGATTAGGACGGCGCCAAGCAGGACAATAAACACCATGGCAACTTGGCGCCAAGTGATGATTTCCCGGCGAAACAATATCAAGCTGAACCCTAGGGTAAATAGTGGCGTGGTCGAAACCAGAGGGACGACGACACCGACTGGAGTTGTCGCTAATGCGGCGTTCATCCCCCATACAGCAATTCTATACATTATACCTGCGGCGACGAACCACAGCAGGCCGGGCC